>NZ_CAUVXG010000017.1:14993-19297 GCF_963555885.1 Protofrankia sp. Cr2 | reverse complement strand
ACTCCTTGATCCACGCCCCTATTGCCGGGCGCTCTTACTACAGCTGCCCACCACAAACATCGGCTACGAGTCTGGCGTGTCGAGTCATCTCTTACTAGAGTCCATTTCGACAAACTCCCGGATGTCGGATGGCATGGCGCTTCGCTGTGCATGGCAGCCGGGCCACGGCAGAGAGGGGCAGGCATCATGACGCGAGCCGCCACGGTCGACCAGGACGCCCGGCCGGCCCAGCCCGCGCCGCCGGCCGCCGGCACCGCCGAAACCGCCGGCACCGCCGACGCGGCCGTGCTCCTGGATCTGCACCGCCGGATGGTGCGCATTCGGGTGTTCGAGACCGAGGCCGGTCGGCTGATGGAGGCCGGAACGCTGCCTGGTTTTCTGCACCTCTACGTCGGGCAGGAGGCGGTCGCCGCCGGCGCAATCAGCACGCTGCGCGATGAGGACCAGATCACCTCCACCCACCGCGGGCACGGTCACGCGGTCGCCAAGGGTGCGGATTTCGCCCGGATGTTCGCGGAACTGTTCGGCCGGGTTGACGGCTACTGCCACGGCCGGGGCGGGAGCATGCACATCAACGATCTGTCGATCGGCATGCTCGGCGCGAACGGGATCGTCGGTGCTGGCATCCCGATCGCGGTGGGCGCGGCCTTCGCCAGCGCCTATCGGTCCGACGGGACGGTTGCCATGGCGTTCTTCGGCGACGGTGCGTCGAACATCGGCACCTTCCACGAGGCGGCCAACCTCGCCGCCGTGCTGCACCTGCCGGTGGTGCTCGTCTGCGAGAACAACGGCTACGCCGAGTTCACGCCACAGGCCCGGCACATGCTGCTCACCGATGTCGCCGATCGCGCGGCGGCCTACGGAATGCCGAGCGAGATCTGCGACGGGATGGACGCGGTCGCCGTCCGTGCGGCCACCCTGCGCGCGGTGGAGCGGGCTCGGGCCGGTGGCGGCCCGACCATGGTCGAGGCCAAGACCTACCGTTATTACGATCACCAGGGCGTCAAGGGGCTGCGCATCGCGTACCGCACCCAGGAGGAGATCGACGCCTGGAAGGAACGCGACGCGATCAAGCTGCTGGAGCGCGGGGCGACCGCGGCCGGCACCGTCGCTCCGGAGCGGTTCGAGGAGATCTGGGCGCAGACCAGGACCGAGGTCGCCGCGGCGATCGCCTTCGCGGAGGCGAGCCCCGAGCCGGATCCGGCGGACATCGCCCGTGACGTCTACAGCGAATGAGCCCGGTACAGCGACGAGCGGCCAAAGGAGCTCCCAGTCGATGACCCGCACCCTGACCTATGTCAAGGCGTTCAATGAGGGCCTCGCGCAGGTCATGCGCGACGACGACGACGTGTTCGTAGTCGGTGAGGATGTCGCCGGCTACGGTGGGGTCTTCCACATGTTCGACGGGTTGCTCTCGGAGTTCGGGCCGCGCCGCGTCGTGGACACGCCCATCTCCGAGGCTGCGATCGTCGGCCTCGGCGTGGGTGCCGCCGCCCGCGGCCTGCGGCCGGTGTGTGACCTGATGTTCATGGACTTCCTCGGCGTCTGCATGGACCAGGTGGTCAACCAGGCCGCCAAGATGAAGTTCATGTACGGCGGGTCGGTCAACGTTCCGCTCACCATCACGACCGCGGCGGGTGCCGGGCTCGGCGCGGCCGCGCAGCACTCCCAGAGCCTGGAGGCGTGGCTCGCCCACACCCCGGGACTCAAGGTGGTCATGCCCGCCACCCCGGCGGACGCCAAAGGGATGATCGTCTCTGCGGTGCGTGACGACAATCCGGTCATCGTGATGCTCAACAAGGTCCTGCTCGGAGCCAAGGGAGACGTGCCCGAGGAGATCTACGAGGTCCCGATCGGGAAGGCCGCCACGCTGCGCACCGGCGACGACGTCACGATTGTGGCCCTGGGGCGGATGACCGTCGAGGCGATGGCCGCGGCCGATGAACTCGCAGCTGAGGGCGTCTCGGTCGAGGTCATCGACCCCCGGACCGTGCAGCCGCTGGACAGCCAGGCGATCGTCGAGTCGGTCGTGCGCACCAACCGGGTGCTTGTGGTCCACGAGGCTGTTCGGTTCGGTGGCATCGGCGCCGAGATCGCCGCGCAGGTCCAGGAAGTCGCCTTCGACTATCTGGACGCCCCGGTGCTGCGCCTGGGCGCACCCTTCACCCCGGTGCCGTTCAGCCCGGCGCTTGAGCGGGCCTACATCCCTGACCGCACCCGGATAGCCGACGGCTGCCGCCGCCTGCTCGCACGGGGCTAGGGCCTGTCTGATGGATATTGGTCGATGCGGGCGATGATCCAGAGGGTGGCTCGCAAGGCGGAGGAGGAGCCGATAGCGGTGTTCTATCGGTGACGACGACAACGCGGCGGGGCGCCTTCTGGGCATCGGTCCGCGCGATCGAAGATCCATCAGACAGGCCCCAGGGCCGGGGAGAGAGGAACTGCGGCGATGGCTGTCGAGGTGCTGCTGCCCAAGCTCGGGCTGACGATGCAGGAAGGCACGATCACCGAATGGCTCGTGCCGCCCGGTGGCCCGGTGCGACCCGGCGATGTGATCATGAGGCTCGCGACCGACAAGGTCGACACGGACGTCGAGGCCGAGGGCGAGGGGCATTTCCATCCGGTCGTACCGGCCGGAACAACCCTGCCTCCCGGCGCGCTGGTGGGCTGGCTGCTCGCCGCCGGCGAGATTCTGCCGGGTGCGGTGTCCGGTGCTGCGCCAGCCGGGGCGGTGGCGTCTGGTGCGGTGGTCTCTGGTGCGGTGGTGTCTGGTGATCTGGTGGCCCGACCCGGGCCGGCCGGTCGACTGCTGGCGTCCCCGAACGCCCGTCGCGTCGCTCGTGCGCGAGGCATCGATCTCGTAACCGTCCGTGGCACCGGGCCGGGCGGCCGGATCGTCTCCGAGGACATCGATGCGGTGGACGTCGCCGCCCCGCCGCCGGTCGTGTCGCCGCCGGTCACCCCGCCGCCGGTCACCCCGCTGGTGCGCCGGTACGCGGAGACCCTCGGTGTGGACCTCGCCACGGTTGCCGGGCGCGGACCCGCAGGCCGCATCCGCCGGGCCGATGTGGATCGCGCAGCGGCAACCGCAACCGCAGCCGCGGCCGCAGCCGGGACGCGGGATGAACGCCCACCGCAGGCAGCGCCACCGGCCAGCCCACGGGCGGGTCAGGTCATCGCGCTGACCGGTATGCGGGGTGCGATCGCCCGCACCATGCACGCCAGCCTGCAGGAGATGGCACAGCTCACCCACGGTTACGAGGCCGATGTGACCGGCCTGGTAGCCCTGCGTGCCCAACTCAAGCAGGAATGGACGGGCACCGGTGCCACCGCGGGCGAGCCACGGGTACCGTCACTGAACGACTTCGTCGTACGCGCTGCGGCATTAGCGCTGCGTGACCATCCGCTGCTCAATGCCACCATCCGCGATGACGGAATCCACCTACTGCCCGAGATCCACGTCGGGGTGGCCGTGGCGGTGCCGGACGGACTGCTCGTGCCGGTCGTGCGCGATGCCGCCACCCGCGGTCTGCTCGACATCGCGGCCGAGGTGAGACGCCTGGCCGGCGCCGCCCGTGACAAGAAGCTTGTTGTGCGAGATCTGGAGGGTGCGACCTTCGTGGTCACCTCCCTCGGCGGGTACGGCGTGGACTTCTTCACCCCGGTGATCAACCCGCCGAACGTGGCCATCCTCGGGGTCGGGCGGGTCCGCGACGGGGTCCGCTGGGAGGGGGACACACCGCGGCGAACGTCTGTGCTGACACTCAGCCTCAGCTTCGACCACCGTGCCGTCGACGGTGCGCCCGCCGCCGAGTACCTCCGTACCGTCACGGCGCTGCTGGCCCGACCGCTGCTGTTGCTCGCAGGTTGAAAGCTCGCAGGTTGAAAGCTGGCGGCTTGAAGGCTGAGAGGGAGTCCCGATGACGTCTGTGGTGCCGCGTCGCATCCCGATCGATCGCGAGCTGTTCGCCTCGCTGGACCCACCGCGGCTGGCCGGCGCCACGTGCGGGCGGTGCGAAACGACGATCTTCCCGGCCGGGCTGTCCTGCCCCCGGTGCTCGGCGGCCGGCAGCGACATGTCCGTTGTCACACTGCCCGAACACGGCACGATCTGGACGCTGACCGTGCAGGGTTTCGAACCGAAGCCGCCGTACAACGCTCCACCGGAGGGCTTCGCGCCGTACGCGGTCGGCTATGTGGATCTGGGCGGGGTGCTCGTCGAGTCCCTGCTGGTCGGGGACCCGGCCATGCTAGACATCGGACTGCGGGTCTGGCTCACGCTCGTCCCGACCGGCGCTGCCGGC
>NZ_CAUVXG010000017.1:7659-14313 GCF_963555885.1 Protofrankia sp. Cr2 | reverse complement strand
GCCGGCAGCGGGCCTCGGGGAGACGGGAGCGGGCAGGTGAGCACCGACCGGGACAGGGATGCCGTTGACGCCGTCTACGTCGTCGGGGTCGGCATCCACCCCTTCGGCCGGCACGAGGGCGTCACCGCGATGGCCATGGCCGAGCACGCAACCCGGGCCGCGCTCGCCGACGCCGCCGTCACCTGGCCCGACGTCGACCTTGCCGTCGGTGGCAGCAACGTGTCCGGCAAGCCCGACACCCTCGTGTCCCGTCTCGGCCTCACCGGACTATCGTTCGTTACTGTACGCAATGGATGTGCTACTGGTGGCGTGGCATTGGCGACCGCGGCGAACGCGCTGCGGGCCGGGGACGCCGACGTGGCGGCCGTCATCGGGTTCGACAAGCACCCGCGTGGCGCGTTCAACTCCGATCCGTCCAGCTACGGGCTGGGGGACTGGTACGGCCGGACCGGCCTCATGGTCACCACCCAGTACTTCGCCATGAAGACCCGGCGTTACCAGTACGAGCACGCGATCTCCGACCGGTCGTTGGCCCGGGTCGCGGTGCGCGCGCTGCGCAACGGCGAGGCCAGCCCCACCGCCTGGCGGCGCACTCCGCTCACCGAGGACGAGGTACTCGCCGCGCCGACGGTCAACGCCCCGCTGACCCGATCGATGTTCTGCTCGCCGAGCGAGGGAGCGGTCGCCCTCGTCCTCGCCCGTGGCGACCGCGCAGGTGATATGTGTGAACGTCCGGTGCGGCTCGCGTCGGTGGCGTTGCGTACCCGCCGGTTCGGATCGTTCGAGGTGTTCTCCCCGTGGCTCGCGCCCGAGCCTTACCACAGCCCGAGCATCGATGCGGCTGCCGCGGCGTTCGCCGCCGCCGGTGTCGACCCGTCCGAGGTGGCCGTCGCGCAGCTGCAGGACACCGACAGCGGGTCGGAGGTCATCCACCTCGCCGAAACGGGCCTGTGCGGGCACGGCGAGCAGGAGAAACTGCTCGCCGAGGGCGCCACCGAGGCCCACGGCCGCATCCCGGTCAACACCGACGGCGGATGCATCGCCAACGGCGAGCCGATCGGCGCGTCCGGACTCCGCCAGGTGCACGAGATCGTTCGCCAGCTCCAGGGACGGGCGCTGGGCCGGCAGGTTCCCGCAGCTCCACGGATCGGTTTCACCCATGTCTACGGCGCACCCGGGCTGTCAGCCTGCGCGGTTCTGACCGTCTAGCCGACCGTCCAGGTTGACTGTTCGAGTCGACTGTTCGAGCCGACCGTCTGACGACGTTTTGCGAAAGGGACCCACACCGATGACCGCTTCGGGCAGCAACGTCGACCTCGCGACCTGGCGGGTCGAGGTACGGCGCTGGCTCGCCGCCACCGTCGCCACGCCGGTGGCAACCGACGGCCCGCCCGACTTCGCGGTGTTCCGCAACCTCTCCGACGCCGACGAGCACACGTTGCTGGAGAACGTCCGGGCCTACCGGCGGGCCCGCCACGACGCGGGCTACGGAGCGCTCACGCTGCCCGTGGAGCAGGGCGGCGCCGGGCTGCCCGCGTTGTTCGCGACCGCCTTCGCCGAGGAGGAACGCGCGTACGCCGTGCCGCCGTCCACCGAGCTGATCAGCGTGACGACCGGTCTGGTCGGCCCGGCCGTGGCGATGTTCGGCACTGCGGCCCAGCGGGAGCGGTTCGTCGGGCCGATGCTGCGTACCGATCTGCTCGCCTGTCAGCTGTTCAGCGAACCCGGGGCCGGTTCCGACCTCGCGGCACTGGCCTGCCGCGCCGTGGCGGACGGGGAGAACTGGGTCGTGGACGGGCAGAAGGTCTGGTCGTCCGGCGCGCGGTTCGCCGACTACGGGCTGTTGCTCGCCCGTACCGACCCGGACGCGCCCAAGCACGCCGGGATCACCGCGTTCCTCGTGCCCATGGACGCCCCCGGTATCGAGATCCGCCCGATCCGGCAGATGAGCGGAGGTACGTCCTTCAACGAGGTCTTCCTCACCGGTGTCCGGGTAGGTGACGGCCTGCGCGTCGGCGCGGTCGGCAACGGCTGGCGGGTTGCGAACGCGACGCTGTCCTTCGAGCGCACCGCGTCAGGATCGGTTACCAGGCGTAAGGGCGGAACTTTCGACGACGTGCTGGAGCTCGCCCGCAGCCTGGGCCGGGCCGGTGACCCGGTCGTCCGTCAGGAGCTCGCGGATCTCTACATCCGGACGGTACTGCGGGCCGCGACCGCCGGACGGGTGGCGCGGGCCGCAGCTGCCGGGGCGTCGCCGGGGCCGGCGGCGTCGGTCGGCAAGCTGGTCGCCTCCGACGTGCTGACCCGCACCGGCGAGCTCGCCGTCGACCTGCTGGGTAGCCGGGCTGCGGCCGACTCCGGTGCGGAGTTCGCCTGGACGCAGCATCTGCTCGGCGCGCCCGGCTACCGGCTGGCCGGCGGAACCGACCAGATCCAGCGGAACATCATCGGAGAGCGGGTCCTGGGCCTGCCGGCGGAGCCGCGCGTCGACAAGGACGTCCCCTGGTCGGCATTGTCCCGGTCCTGAGCGGCGGCCTGAACCTCACCCGGGCGGGTTCTGCGCGGAGGTGATGACGCGGAACTCCACACCGAACGGGTCCTCGACGGCGGCGATGCGTCCGTAGGGGGAGTCCTGGGGTTCGGCGGGACATGTGCCGCCCGCGTCGAGCACCCGCAGCACGGCCGCGTCGGTGTCCTCGACCTCGAAGTAGCTGATCCAGGATGACGACTGCGCGTCGGCCACGCCGTGGATCCCACCGACGATCTGACCGTCCCGGCGGTGCAGCACGGTGTAGTCGACGTCGGGAGCCTGCATGGGTTCCAGGGTGTAGTCGAAAACCGCCTGGTAGAAGGTGCGGGCCGCGTCCGCTGCGGGCGTGCGCAGCTCGCTCCAGGCCAGGGCACCGGGCTCGTTGACGATCCGTGCGCCGGGGTGCAGGCGGCCCTGCCAGAGGCCGAACTGCGCGCCGGTCGGGTCGAGCGCGATCGCCAGCCGCCCGGCGTCCATCGCATCCATGGGCGCCACGACGAGCTGGCCGCCGGCGTCGGCGATGTGCTTGGCGGTGCCGTCAGCGTCGTCGGTGGCGACGTAGAGGTTCCACCAGAAGGAGGTGGCGTTCGGGTCCGGGTTCTGGATGACGGCCGCCACCGGCTGCCCGCGTAGCAGGCACATCGTGTAGCCCTCTGTCTCGGGTGGTCCCTCCTCGAACTCCCAGCCGAACAGGGTGCCGTAGAACTCCTTTGCGCGCTGGATGTCGGGAATGCCGAGGTCGATCCAGGTGGGTGTCCCCGGCGGTTGGTTACTCGTGACTTCGACCATGGGTCCGTCTCCTTCGAGCGTGTCGGGTACAGGTCTGCCTACCCATCCTTGACACCTTCTGACGGCTCGACCAGTCCCGACGCTCACAAGCCCACGCTGGGAAACCTCCGCTGGGAAACCTCCGCTGGGCAAACCCCCGCCGACCCAGGGACCGTCAGCCGACGACAGTGATCCTGGCGCCCACGCCGGAGAGGTAGAGTGGGCTGGCGGTGAAGTTCACGCGGTCCTCCTCGCCGATGTAGAGGTCGATGTGCTTGTCGCCGCCGAGGCCCGGGGTGAACTCGTCCCGGACGGTCCACGTCGCCGCCCGCAGCCGGGTGCAACCGGCCGCGTCGACCGGTGACCCGTCAAGTGCCATCCCACAGGATGCGATGGTGAACCTCGTACCCCGGCCCAGGGTGGCGGCGTCGGCACCGGCTGTCTGGAATGGTTCAAGCCGGTGGCCAGCGGTGTCGGCGGGGATCGCGTCAAGCCAGTAGCCGGTGTCATACGACCAGTTCAGATATGTGCCGGCGCGCGTCCCGCTGGTGATCCGCCCGGCGCCTTCGTCGCGGACGGCTTGTACGAAGTCCGTGGGATAGGTGCCGAGATCGTCGGCACCGAATGTGCATTCCTGACGCGGGCAGCCGCGTACCTGCTGCGGCGGGCCGTGGTGGAAACCTTCCACCGCCGTGTAGTAAACGGTGATCAGCCAGCCGCCGGTCGTCTGGCCGCCGGTCTGCGGTGATGACGGCGGGGCCGATCCGAGGCCGTATTTGTCACCGCAGCGCGGGCCCGTACCCGACGTGGGCAGGGAGAGGAAGCCCCGATCGGCGCTCAGCGGGTGGGTGCAGATATAGCCGGCTTTACCGAAGACCGTGGCGTAGCTCGCCGATACGGCCGCCAGATCGTTGTTGGCGGGGTTGTTCTTGACCACGTTGAACAGCAGGCGGGGCAAGCGCCCGTTCGGGTTCAGCGAGTACGGGCCGGCCGCACCGGCTGCGACGTCGGGGATGGCGGCGGGCACACCGTCGATCTGGCGGACGGTGAAGCCGTTGCGCAGGTCCACGGCATCCCCACCGCGGGACTGGGCGACCCACGCGCCGGCCGAGTACGGCATCAGCACGTTGCCGATGGTGTCACCGGCCCGCAGGTTGACCTGCAGGCTCACGCCGCTGTCGGACTCCACCGCGGCGGGCTGGCGCACACATGAACCCGGGGTGAGGGACGGGTTCGGGCCGTTCGCATCACCACTGTTGCTCAGCGCCCGCAGGAAGGTGGTCCGGGTATCCGACCCCGACGGCAGGTAGGGCTGGATCGGCCCGGAAGGCAGGGCCGGGTTTGCGTTGTGCCAGTCGGTGAGGACGCACAGGTAGATGTTGCGCAGCTGGGTGACGGTGAGGTTCTTCGGCGTCCGTTTCGGGGTCACCGGCATCGCAGCCCAGGTCATCGCATCCCTGGCGAAGGCGATGAAGGTCTTGTTCGCATCCTCGGGTCTGGTCGCGTCCGGGTAGCGGGAGGAACGGGCGAAGTCGACGCACACACCGGAGGTGTTGTAAGCCGCCGCGTCATTGTGCAACGCCCTGATACCGGTGTCCGAATCCGTCGGCCAGGTGACGTTCACGCAGCCCTTCTTCGGTGGGAGGGAATGCTGACCGGGGTCCCAGCTGTACAGCTTTCTCGACGGCGTGGGGTTCTGCGCGTCGTATGCGGTTGAATATCGGTTCATCACGTCCCGGGTGGTGGTTGAGCCCACGCCGACGATGTCACCGGTGGCGGGTGTGACGCCGGCCGGAGGGTCGGCCAGTACCGGCGGGCCCACAACAGCCACGGCCGCGGCCACGGCCAGGGCAGTGACCGCGACGGCGACCGTGCGGGCCGCCTTCCTCGGGATATGCATTCACCACTCCTGCAGAGCCGGCGGCGCCATCATGGCCAGAGTCTCAGAGTCTCAGAGTCTCAGAGTCTCAGAGTCTCAGAGTCTCAGAGTTTCAGAGTCGCTTATTGGGAACGGTTCCTGTGCGGCTGGACCCGGGCGCTCTTATCCGGGAATCACGGTTCCACGCCGTCGGTGAACACCGAAGGCCATCCGGGGAATATATCGGACGGCTGTTTGGTGACCATTCTGTGAATGTCGGATGAATGTGTGTTCCCGTGGAGTGCGAACGGACCGACCTGCGGACCTCTCGCGGCGGCGGTACCGACGGGTACGTCCAGCCAGAAGATCCGTTGTCCGGTTGCGTCCTGCCCGGTTGATCCTCATCGGCTCCAGGCGGTCGGGCGTCGGCGTTTCTCCTGGCCGAGCAGGACCAGCGCGGCGCCGATCAGGACAAGGGCGGGTTCCACTCCTCCAGCCGCCGCCAGCACGTCATCCCCGAGCCGAATCCGAGCTCTCGGGGCAGGAACTCCCAGTGGATCCCGGTGTGCAGCACGAACAGGATGCCGCACAGCACCTGACGGTCCGCGAACCGTTTGCACCCGGCCCGGCTCGCACGCGGTGCCGGTCGGGGCAGCAGCGGCTCGATCCGTTCCCACAGGCCATCGGAGACGATCCACGGCGGTTGCTCACCTTGGTGCATACGTCGCGCCTACCCGGTCCACGAGCGCGCACGAGCCCCATCCCATGATTTGTGGACGGTGTTTGCGGCTACTGTCCGAAACCACTGATGGGCACCCTCGATGGCAGTGATCGTCGCCCGCGAACCGCGCCGCTGACGCGTTCACCTCGTGGGATCGTCGATGTCACCGCTGTGCGCCTGTTCCGGCCCGATGAGTAAGGATGTACCCGACACATCGCCGCGGGTGGACCGACCCGGGGCGAAGGAACGAGCACAAGCGGTACCGGGGTGGCGACGGGGAGGTTGGGTGGGCAACGGTCGGTTTGAGATCGACGCGGTCAGCAAACGGTATGGCGACGTCGTCGCCCTCGCGGAGATGACCTTCGACGTGCGGGTCGGGGAACTGTTCGGTTTCGTCGGCAGCAACGGCGCAGGCAAGACCACCACGATGCGGATCGCGCTCGGGGTGCTCGCCGCCGACTCCGGGGAGGTTCGCTGGGACGGCCGTCCGGTCACCCTTGCCACCCGTCGGCGGATCGGCTACATGCCCGAGGAACGCGGCCTTTACCCACGGATGAAAGTCGGTGAGCAGCTCGTCTATCTCGCCGAGCTGCACGGTATGTCCACCCCGGCGGCCAGGCGCTCCGCGCAGGAGTGGACCGAAAGACTCGGCATCGGCGGCCGCCGCGACGACGAGGTGCAGAAGCTCAGCCTCGGCAACCAGCAGCGGGTCCAGCTCGCCGCGGCACTCGTGCACGCCCCGGACATCCTCGTCCTCGACGAGCCGTTCTCCGGCCT
>NZ_CAUVXG010000017.1:0-7465 GCF_963555885.1 Protofrankia sp. Cr2 | reverse complement strand
TATCGTCGCCAGCGGCCGGATGGTTGCCTGCGGTCCCGTTGAGGAGCTGCGCAGTGGTCGCACGGCGCGGCTGGTGGTGGACGCGCCGGCCGCCCCCGACGGCTGGGCTGACACCCTCCCCGGCGTCACTGCTGCATACCGGGAAGGCACCACGACCGTGGTGGAGCTCCGTCCCGGCGCCGACGACCAGGCCGTGCTCGCCGCTGCGCTCACGACTGGTCCGGTGCGCGAGTTCGTCCGGCGCCGCCCGACCTTGACCGAGCTGTTCCGCAACGTCGTCCATGATGGCGCTCCCGGTGGGCTCGTCGCCACCGCAGCCGATGGCGCCGCAGCCGATGGCGCCGTGCCGGGAGGGCGGGCGGCGTGAGCGCGACTGACGTACCAACGGGTACCGGGGTAGCCAGGCCGGACGGCTCCGAACGGGACCGCTCCAAAAGAGGCAGCTCCGAAAGAGGCAGCTCCGAACGGGTCCGCTCCGAACGGGACGGCCGGATCGACATCCGGCGGGTGATCTGGCTGGTCACCCGCCGGGAGATCGTCGTCCGGACGAGGTCGAAGGCGTTCCGGATCACCACCGCGCTCTCCATCCTCGCCCTCGCCGGCTTTGTGCTGGCGACGAAGGTCAGCGGCGCCCCTTCGACGCCGTCCGTCGCGTTCACCACCGCCACCGCGACGCTGGGCGGCCCGCTGCAGTCCGCCGCCGCGGTCGGTGCGCAGGACGTGACCGAATCGGTCGTGGCCGACCAGGCGGAAGGCGAGCGGCTCCTGCGCGACGGCGACGTCGACGCCCTCGTGGTCGGCACCCCCGAGGCGTTCCGTGTCGTCGTGGCCGAAGAGCTCAGCGAGACGTTGACCAGCACGTTCTCTCTGATGGCGCGGCAGCGTGCGCTGGACGAGCAGATCATTCGGCTCGGCGGGGACCCGGCGGTTGTCGGCGGGTCGGTGTCGTCCGCCAGCCTTGACGTTGTCGCCCTGAAGCCCCGCAAGGAGTATCAGGAGCATCGCCTCGTTCTCGGTATGGTCACCGGTCTCCTTGTCTACCTCTCGCTGCTCGTGTTCGGCCCACAGGTCGCCCAGGGCGTGATCGAGGAGAAGACCAGCCGGGTCGTGGAACTGCTGCTCGCCACGGTGCGTCCCTGGCAGCTGATGGCCGGGAAGGTGCTGGGTATCGCTGCCGTCGCGCTCGGTCAGCTTGCCCTGGTCGGTGCCGTCGGGGTCGTGCTCGGGCTCGCCACGGGTGTGCTCGACCTCCCGGCGTCAGTCGCGATCGGCGCTGCCGCATGGGCGCTGGTGTGGTTTTTGCTCGGCTTCGCCGTCTACGGGTTGCTGTTCGCCGCCGCCGGTGCCCTGGTTTCCCGCCAGGAGGACGCGGGAGGCGTCACGGCCCCGATCATGATGATGATTATTGTTCCGTATGTAATCGGCGTCTCGGTGCTTCCCGGGGACCCGGACAGCGTGCTCGTCACGGTACTTGCCCTCATACCGCTCTTCTCGCCGTTACTCATGCCGATGCTCATCGCTATAGGTGGGGCCGCGGTATGGCAGGTGGCCCTGGCCCTCGTACTGACCGTCGCGCTACTCGTCGTTCTCGTGTGGCTCACCGGTCGGGTTTACGGTAACGCCGTCACCCGCAGCGGTACCCGGGTGCGGCTGTCCGAGGCGCTCCGGCGAACCTGACCCGGCTGCGAACCTGACCCAATTCTGGCCGTAGCCGGTG
The DNA here is from genome assembly GCF_963555885.1 of Protofrankia sp. Cr2. Lineage (NCBI taxonomy): Bacteria > Bacillati > Actinomycetota > Actinomycetes > Frankiales > Frankiaceae > Protofrankia > Protofrankia sp. Cr2. The sequence continues at coordinate 5,748 of NZ_CAUVXG010000017.1, read as the reverse complement.
ACTGTTTTCAGAACGGTGGTGGCTTCGGGGCCGGGTTGGGCTTCGGGTCAGGGCTCGGCTTCGGCTTCGGGTTGTCGATGTAGGGTTCCGGACTGGTGTGGTGGACGCGTTTTTCCGGGCTCGTCCAGGTGGCCGACCCTCCGGAGCCGGCCAGGTCGACCGACCATTTCCCCCCGTGTTTCATGCGGTGGTGGCGGCGACACAGAGTGAGCAGGTTTGCTGGGTCGGTGGTCCCGCCGTCAGCATGGGGCTGAACGTGGTCGAGGTCGCAGGCCGCGGCGGGTTTACGGCAGCTTGGGAACCGGCAGGTGCGGTCCCGGGCCTGCACGTGACGGGCGAGCGCGGCTGAGGGGAACCGTCGCCGGCTCACATCCAGGAGACTGCCGTCGACGGGGTCGGTGAGGATCCGCCGCCAGGTGGCGTTGGCCGCGCAGGCCAGGTCGCGGGCGAGCCCGGCGGAGATCGGCCCGTGGCCGGCCAGCTCGCCGGGGGTGTCGGTCAGCCCCAGCAGGGTGTCGGCAGGGACGATCACTCCGACCTCGATGTGGACGGGTTCGTAATCATGATGGCGGCCCAGCAGCAGATCCGTGAGGACGTCCGCGCGGCGTTCATCCATGCTACGGGGATCGTCCGGAGCGCCGGTACAGCGAGCGAGGGCGTCGATGTGCTGGTAGGCGGCCTGGGCTTCGGCGGCTGGCAGGAAGGCCCACAGTTCGGCCATGCCGTCGTCGAGGGGCCTGATGCGAACCTGCCGCTCGCGGCGCTGCTTCTCGTGGCGCTGTTGGCCCCCATCGGGGTCGACGGCGAGCACGGCCCGGCGTAGGGCCTGGCGGAACAGCGTGTGGCTGGCCCGTCCGCCGCGGGCCAGCACCTTCTCCTCGACTGCGGCCGCGTGGAGCGCCGACAGCGGGTCGGTGGCGTCGGCGACCGCGCGGGCGCGGCCCAGGTCGATCACACCGGCTTCCAACGCGGCCAAGGTAGCTGGTAGTCGGTGAGTTACCGTGTGTGCCACCTTCAGCTGAGCGGCTGCGGCGCTGCATGACAGGTCCAGCTCGATAGCGATCTCGCTGGCGGCGAACTCGCTGAACACCGGGTCCGGCCCGGCCGCGGACCGCAGCTCCACGAACCGGGCCTGCGTGCGGATCAGCGCCGCATCCAACCTGGCCTTCTCCCGCACGATCGTCGTCATGAGGGTCAGGCAGGCATCCGCGTCCAACGCGGCGATGGGCTCGGGGCCTGCGCACGCATCACATGTTGGGCACGCATCAGATCGTGCGCACCCATCAGTCGGATCGAACATATGTTCAGTTTAGCTCGCTATCCTGACATTTCCACCCCGTTCAGCGACCCGGATTCGCCGGGCAGGCCGCCGCGGACGCCGCAGAGAGCTGCGTGCGACGGCGCGCCTCGCCACATGGCGGGCCGCCTGCGCCAGCCACGCCCGGCCCGGTTGGCCCGGTCGGTGCGTTCGCGCAGCCGGGAAGCCGACCGTTCGACGTCACTGATCGTCCGATGAACGACTGGATCCTGGTCTCACCCGACCGGCGGCATGACCCCGGTAGCCGTTCAGCGGGACGCCTTCGACGCACCCGAGCGCGAATCACCACCACGGGGCGGCGAATGCGAGGCGCCCAGGTCGTTGAGGGTCATGATGGCGACATTCCAGCAGATGGTCGCAAGGTCGGCGTCGAGGGCCCGGTACCTTGCTGCGTCCAGACTTCGTAGCACAGACCCGGTGAAATGGACGTCGTTGGCGCACTTAGAGCGACCGGCAATAGGGGACGCGGCGTCGTGGGGCCGGGGCACGCACCTCGCTGTGTTGTCGTCGGTCGACACCCACAACCTCCGGTGTCTCCCTCCTCGCACCTCGCGATGCACGCACCCCGACCCCGCTCTTTGATCCACGCCCCTCTTGCCGGGCGCTCTTATCCGGGAGTCCGGCCAGTTCGGATTGGGCGTCGAAAATATTCAGATCCCGCGGTTGCCGGATCGTATGCATGGCCTGTTCGTGGCCGATCAGCGTACGGCGCTATCCGGCGAGCTGTTCGTGCCGGACCGGTATCTGCCGATCCGGCTGCGGAGTCCGTGGTGTCCTCCGGCTCGTCGCCGTCGTTGCCCACCCGCGGCACCCGTACGCCATTGACGCCGCGGGCTGTTACCCCGTTTGCCGGACGGAAACCAGAGGGGTCGACGGTGACGCCATAGTTGCGTCGCAGGAGGTGCAGCAGCACCTGGTTGATCTGGATCTCGTCGCCGGCCTCGAGATGGAAGTCGCTACCCATCGGGTCGATTGGTGTGATTTCAACGGGCCGCAGCAGCCTCTCTATGGGATGTCGCAAGCTGATCGCATCCTCCTGCTCCCTTGCCGGAACGACTCGCCGGTGGGTGGACGGCTACTGCCGCGGTGGTGTCGTCTACCCACCGGTTATCAGGCCAGCTAGGACTGGCGACGAGACGGTCACGTGGGGTGAGTTCGTCGAGACTCGCCTGCTCGCCGGCTTCCGGGCGCGGGGGGTCCCGCTGATTCGGTTGCGTCCCGCGATCGAGCGGCTGCGCGAGCGGTTCGACACCCGCTATCCCTTGGCGCATGTGCGGCCGTTCGTTGCTGGACGAGAACTTGTCCTCGCCGTCCAGGAGGATGTGGGGTTGGACAGGCAGTTGTGCCTGGTGGTCGTACGGACGGGTCAGCAGGTGCTGAACCTGAGCGGCCCAGCTGAAGCCTTCTTCCGCTCGACCGAGTTTACCGATGGAGAAGACGGCGTCGCGCGTGTCATTTCGGCCGCTTCCCGATGTGACCGATGTCGTGATCGACCCGCTGCGGGGGTTCGGCGAGCCGGTGGTTCGTAATGTGCCCACTGAGGTCATCGCGGAGCAGGTCCGCGCCGGAGACCCGCCTGAAATGGTCGCCAACCTGTATGAGCTGAGCCCGGGTCAGGTCAATGCCGCGATCCGTTATGAGCTTTCCCGTCGTACCGGCGACTCTGCGGCATAGATCTCGGAAAAGTTGTGGCAGCCGATCCGAACCAGCTCCGGTTCTACGCGGATGAGAGCGCGCTCGGTGTCGGCAAGACTCTGGAAGTCCCCCGGCGCGACTCCCACGGTTGCCGGATCGAGACATGTGGGCGGTCACCATGTCGCGCCGGGGGATTCCACCACCAGACCCGTGGCGCGGGCCGCCTCCGCAAGGAGTTTGTCGTAGGTGAGCATGACGTCCAGCGCGTCCCCGAGGTCCAGCGCAGTGGCGAGGTGAATCGCGTCCAGGGTGCGCAGACCCGGTGGTGGAACACACGTCGCGTCGCCGAGGACCGGGGGCGTGACCTCGACGATGTCGACGTCCGCGGCGAGAAACGACTCCGCGGCACCGACCGCGGTCGGGTTCACCAGGCCGAGTAGCCGAATCAACTCCACACCCAGCAAGGCGGAGGAAACCAGGTGCGGCGGCTCGGGTCGGTGTGCGAGCCACTGCCGCAGATCCGGTGTCTCCTTCTCGGCTATGAAAAGCTTCGCCACCGCCGAGGTGTCAAGGTAGATCCGCGTTGCCATCAGCGTTCGCCGCGCAGCTCGGCGAGCCACTCCTCGGACGTGCGGCCCGTCGGGTTAGCCGCGGGCTCGGGTAGATGCGCCAGGTCGAACGGACGCCTGGCCGGTCGGATCACTCCCGCCGCCACCAGCTGCTCGTAGCGATCATCAGCTGCTGGCACGATCCGCGCCACCGTCTTCCCTCGGTCGGTGATCTCAACCGTCTCGCCGGCGCGAACCAGCGCCAGAACCCGCGCGGTCCGCTGGGAAAGCTCGCGCATCCCCACCCGCACGCGTTCGTGGTTGGCAGGTGACGTCACGCTCCACACGTTACCACATGTACAGCGTTGACGATCGATCAGGTCTCGGGACCTCGCGTCGGCTAAACAATCACATGAGGTTGGGTGGAAGGCCCTTCAGCGGATCGACGACCGGTGGACGCGGGTCAGCCGCCGACTCCGATCTGGTCGAGCAGGGTCGCGCGATCGAAGTAGGCGATCTCTTCGGTGAGTCGGTCGCCATCGAAGTGGAAGAGCATCCGCAGCGCACGTCGATGGGCCGACCGGTGGCGGTGTGGGCGGCCCCGGCCCGGACATCCCGGAGATCCACCATTCGCCCCCGGGTGGCAGACCATGTACACGCTTTCCGGAGCTGGCTCTAACGGATGATCACGACAGCTGGGTCGGTCGACGCATCATGGTCCGGGTCCGGGTCCGGGTCCGGGTCCGGGTCCGGGTCCGGGTCCGGTCAGCAGGCTGTAGTAGTGGTGCAACAGTCTGAACCGAGCGACATTGCCCCGTGGCCTCATCCATCCAGTCGACCACTCACCGGCGGATGCTTCGTACACGAATTGAGTCAGTGCGTCGAGGTTGCCGGGAATGAGGCACCACGGCTGCAGCGGAGGCCACGCGAGGGCGGCAGCCGTGGCTTTCTCGGCAGGTGTCTTCTGATTGCCGGATGCCTTGGACATTGCGGCCAGTTGGGTACGTAGGTTGGGCGTGGCGGCAATTCGATTGCGCAAATCCGCCCATTGCGTGGCTTTGGTCGCCGCGGCCGCAAGTACTGCGCTCACCAGGGCAAGCCGCATCTGATCCGCGCCGATATTGTATCGCAGGTACGCGAGCGGGAGGTCGATCCAGGTCGGGGCCCCGGCCGGTAGCGGGCCCGGCCCGAGCAGCCACAACGGGTCGGTGAACGACCGCAGTAACTGGACGCCGTCGCCCAGGGCGGCGCCGACGAAGGAAACCGGATCCTTGACCAGCGCGGCGACGGCTGACCTGGTGGGCGGCGCCGGCGTGAGCCGGCGGACCGACACGGCGTCGCGCAGCAGCAGGCTGCGTGCGATCGCCGTACCGAGGTTGTCGACTCCCGCGGATTTCCAGATCTGATATGTCCAGGCCTGATACCAGGCGCCGCCGGCGGGTCGACTGCCGAGCACGTCGAGTCCAACGATCTGGATCAGAAATTCCTTGGTGGCGATATCGGCGACTGTGGCATCCGAGAGGGGGGCCAGGAGGATACCGCTGGCCAACCACACCATGTTGCTGATGTCGGGTCTGGGCCGCAGGGATGTCACGGCGTCGGTCGTCCCACTGGGCACTCCGGCGTCGATACTGGATGCAGAGGCAGGCATTGCCAGCGCGCCTTCGGTCCGGAACAGAGCGAGAACCGTTGCCAGGTCAGCACCTGTCGCGGACGCGCACTCACGGGCCGCCCGGAGTCGAAACAGGATGTCCTGGAGCCGACGCAGTCCGACGATCGCCTGAGCGCTCGTCCACGAGCCCGTGGCCGCGTCGGCAACGGTGACCCGCCCCTCCACGAGCGCCTTGCCCAACCCGGCGCCAGATGTGGCGTCGACGTCGAGCGCCTCATGCAGGAATTTCGGCACCGCGCCCGGGAGGCCCCGGGGTACCTTTGGGGCGCTGATGCCGGCCTGCTGTTGCGCAGGGCGTATCCGATTGAGCAGGATCATCGCCCCGTTCACCTGAGCCTGCTGCCATTCGGGCAACACCAGGGCGAGCTGGTCGCCGACCCGCTTGATGCGGCCCGCGACGTCCAGCGCTTGAAGTTGACGTTCCAGGCCGGCCAGACTCGGCAGGTAAACGGCCGCCGACATACCCGGACCCGGCGCGATGTCGGCCGGCAGCGGTGACACCGGCCCACCGACCGGTGCCGCCGCGAGAAGCATCTGCGCCAGCATCTGACCGGCGGGTCCCGCCCCTGCCCCGC
>NZ_CAUVXG010000016.1:91314-94787 GCF_963555885.1 Protofrankia sp. Cr2 | reverse complement strand
GCCTAGTTCGGTACAGGGCAGCCACCCCTCCCCCGGCCCCCCGGGATCCACTATGGGGACGGAACGGAGCGGGTGGGTGTGACAAGGCGGGCGACAACACGACCACCGAGGCGGCTACCGAGGTCAGCGGCTGGGGCCCACCGATATCCGGTCACCTCCTCAGCCTGGATCGTCACCGCAACTTCCGCGGTGAGGCCGAACAGGAACCGCAGGTCGTAGTGCGTGTGCTCGGGTTCGCCCCGAGCAGGGTTCGCCGGGATCAGGTGGGCATCGATGTCCACTGGCCGGGACAGCAGCAGACCCGCGGATGTCGGGTCGATGCCGGTTTCCTCGGCGAGTTCCCGCAGCGCAGCGTCCACGAGCGAGGAGTCGGACGGTTCGACGTGACCACCAGGTAGCAGCCACCGCCCGAGCGCGGCATGCCGGATCCGCAACACCAGCCCGTCGCGAGCGACCACGACCGCGCCGCAGGTGACATGTCCCGGCATCGTCGTGCGGGAAGCTACCGGTATGCAGACCGTTGCCGCGTCGAGCAGCGGACGCAGCACGTGAGCCTCATCGGGATAAACGTCGAGATATTGGCGGACCATCACGGTCACGTCCTCGTTGGTGACGGTCACAGCGGACGGACTCCTCAGTCGTCGTTGAAACAACGCAGCCAGGCCGACGCGATTATTTCATGGTCGCCGGGGTCAACTTCATGCACGCCAGGCTCTACCATCCCTGCGGACAATGCCGCTAGGGCGGCGAGTATTTCGCCCTGGATCAGGAAGATGAACGGCCCGACTGACGCCCCACACGTGAACTGATTGACCAGTCTGTTACGCATTGGCCACACGAAAAACGCGTCATCGAGATGATCGACCGCTTCCGGGACGTCACGCCGAACGCGCTACCTGCCTACCGTCCATCATTGTCCGAGTAGTACCCATAGATCACCCATAGATCACCAGCGGACTCTATCCACGCCCCTATTGCCGGTCGCTCAAAACCTACCGAACAAGCACCCAACCACACCTCACTGCGAGGCAGGCCATCAGATCACAACCCTGGCCCCAGCGCGTGCCGCCTGGCGCAGCGGCAGGATTGTCGGTGCTGACTGGCAGCATGGTCGGCATGGCCAACTGGGATGACGTCGAAACGGCCGCTCCGGAACTCGCGGCGGCGGTCAGGGGTCGGTTCGAGGCGTACGGGCTCGCGATCCTCGCCACCCTGCGGCGCGACGGCTCTCCCCGGGTGAGCGGGATCGAGCCGCTGTTCGCGCTCGGCGGGCTGTGGCTCGGCATGATGCCGGACTCCCGCAAGGGAACCGACCTGCTGCGGGACCCACGCTGTGCCCTGCACAACGCGACCACGGACAAGAACGTCGCCCACGGTGATGCGAAAATCAACGGCCGTGCGGTCGTCGTGAGTGACACCGACAGCCTGAACGCCTACCGAGCGGCCTGGGCGACGTCCGCGGACGCACCGGTGCCCGAGCCGTTCGCCCTGTTCAGGATCGACGTCACCGAGCTGACGATGATCAGTGTTGCCGATGACGAGCTCGTCGTGGACTTCTGGCGCGAGGGAGCCCGACCCGGGCGAACCATCCGAAAATGATCATTTTCGGGCGCTCTAAGTCACCGATATACGACCGGGCCGCACTCGAACAGATCAACGAAAATGTCGGCTAACGGTAGCGTAGAACGCCTGCGAATGGTAGCGTACAGCACCGTGCGCGAGTACCGGACCCGTGTGGTGGACAGCGAACTCGACGAATTGCTGCCTGGCCTGGCTGCGATCAGCCTGGAAGGGCCGAAGGGTGTCGGCAAGACTGCGACAGCAACGCGACGAGCCCGTACGGTCTTCACGTTGGACGACTCGGCCCAGCGCGAACTCCTGCGGGCCGATCCGCAACGCCTCGACCGCTCACCCACGCCGGTGCTCGTCGATGAATGGCAACGTGAACCGGCGGTGTGGGACCTCGTACGCCGCAGCGTCGACCGTGACCCCGCACCCGGCCGCTTCCTGCTAACGGGTAGCGCCACGCCGACCATCGCGCCCACCCATTCCGGCGCCGGTCGGATCGTGACGCTGCGCATGCGTCCGATGAGCCTCGCGGAACGCGGGCTGGCGACTCCCGCCGTCGGACTGTCCGATCTCCTCACCGGAGGACACCCGGTCGTCGACGGCTCCTCGGACCTGACCATGTCTGACTACGCCGAGGAGATCATACGGTCCGGCTTCCCGGGAATCCGCGATCTACCGGCCAGAGCACGCAGAGCGCAACTCGACGGCTACCTCGCCCGGATCGTCGAACGGGACTTCCCCGAACAAGGCCACCTGGTCCGTCGACCCGCCACTCTGAAAGCGTGGCTTACCGCCCACGCCAGCGCGACCGCCACGACAACCTCGTACAGCGTCATCCTCGATGCGGCGACCGCGGGCGACGACGACAAGCCCGCCAAGACAACCACCATCGGCTATCGGGATGTGCTGTCACAGCTGTGGCTACTCGACCCGCTGAGCGGCTGGTCTCCCAATCGGAACACCTTCGCCAGGCTGGGTATGGCGCCCAAGCATCACCTGGCAGACCCGGCTCTCGCCGCACGCCTGCTCGGCGCGGACGTGCACGCTCTACTGGACGACTCCGTCTCCGGACCAGCCATCCCCCGTCACGGTCCGCTGCTCGGCGCTCTGTTCGAGTCGCTCGTAACACTCAGCATGCGCGTGTATGCACAAGCCTCCGAAGCCGTCGTGCATCACTTGCGGACCCGGAACGGGGATCACGAAGTCGATCTGATCGTCCAGCGAGCCGACCATCGCGTCGTCGCGTTCGAGATCAAACTCGCCCCTACTGTCAGCGACCGCGACACCGTCCACCTGAGATGGCTGCGGGACCGACTGGGCGACGACCTGCTCGACGCAGCCGTCATCACCACCGGTACCCATGCCTATCGGCGACAGGACGGCATCGCGGTTATCCCGGCCGCCGCACTGGGACCCTGACCCTGCACTGCCCGTTTTGGACGAGCTCGCCGCGGCGATGCCCTATGTCGCTGAGAACGTGGGGCCTGGCTGGGACCTCGTTCTCACGAAACTGACCGCCATGGCAGAAGGTGTCGCCATCACCCGGCTCAGTTGCCGACGACCCGCAAGCGCGTTGAGGCAGTCTGCCCTGATCTCAGCCCTCTGGCTATGATCAGATAGTTGCCGGGGGTGGCGCCTTCACGGACCTGAATGGCGGCCTGGCCGCTGATCCCCGCGGCGACAGCGCTGATCACGCCGCTGGATGGGCCGGTCCAGGAGAATTGCACCTGCTCGCTGGGCCAAAACCCCGAAGCCGTGGCCCGGTATGTATTCCCGACCGCCACCGTAGAGGGCGACAGCGTCAGCGTGGGCGTGATGGACAGGTTCCCGTCGGGGAACGCCTGATTCCCTTCACGATCTCGCTGTGCCTGGCCAGAACGTTCAGCCGCGGCACGTTCAGCCGC
>NZ_CAUVXG010000016.1:79894-91172 GCF_963555885.1 Protofrankia sp. Cr2 | reverse complement strand
TGCCGCAGCACGCTCTGCCGCAGCCCCCCCGGCCGCAACTGGGGGGCGGCAACCCGCGGTTCCCACAAGGACGAGGAGCGCAGTCGCCACAACCAGCCGACGATGCGGTCCAGAGCCCCGACCATGATTCCATGTGATCATCAAAGCGTCCTTGCCGGGCATTTCCCCGTCCCGGGAGGCATATCCGTCCCGGCCATCGTAGTTGGCGCTGCCGTACTGTTGTGCTGTTGTCATGTCAATCCCTGCAATCCGATTGAATAATCTTCCCATAAGGGAACAAGGCGTTCCACGTCCTGGCCCGCATGAATATTCCGGTACCCGTAGTGTTTGAGGCCCCTGGGCGGTGCGGTGACTTCGTTACCGCACCGCCCAGGTCACACTCGTCGCCATTGACACGGTGCGAATGAACGTGGGGACCACTATCTGGCCACCCGCGAGGCCCTCCGCGTGGCCATTACCGATGACTTCTTCAGTCTCATAGACACAGGAAGCCGGTGGAGATCCGAGGCATCAAGGGGATTATCGCCGCACGCTATGGCCTTTGGATCAGTGGACCCAGGACGTCGCGGATACGTGGGCTGACGAATGGACCTGTTGGGTAGGAGACCAACGGTCTCCGTGAGCGCACCGTGAAGCCGTCCTGCCCTGGGCCGGTAATCCCGGTAGGTCCGTATTCCCGGGTCAACTGATTGTTAATGGCGACGATTGGGGTGACTCGGACCGCGTTGGGCGCCTTGCCATCGAACCGCACGTTACCGAAGTTCACCTCGAGATCGGTTGGCCAGGTTGCTTCGATGGAGGAGCTCTTAGGTCTTTCGACAATCACTTCGGCGGACAGGTTGCGGCTGTGTGGAGCGGTCTTGACGAGAGTGCGGCTCCCACCTCGTGTTTCGTTGGAGATGAACAGTACGTAGGTGTGGGTGTCGATCGGATTCGCGGCGATGACAGCCGTGATCAAATCTCCCGGGAAAACTGGAAGGCCTAAACTTTGCTGTTTCGTGTCACGGCCGCCGTCGACTACCTCCCAGAACGCATCCTGGCTGGCGTAGATGGTGGCCGGGTAATCCCCGGTAATGCATGTCGCGGCGGTTCCGATCTGCACCAGACTCTCTTGATCGCTGGTGTTGAAGCCACCCAATCCGACCCAGACGCCGACCGAGTTGGTGGATGGGCTGCCGCAAGAGAACTTCGGCTGGATCCAGGATGCCTCGACACGGCGCATGGGACCGACATTACGGGTATCGCTGACCTGAGCGTAGCCAGCCCAGTTGGAGTAAACCCCGCCGAGGTCAACGTCGTCGATCTGCACCCATGAGTCCACACCGGGCGCCAAGTACCCGACAAAGACGATTGCTGACGTGTTGGGGCCGGAGTTGAACTCGGTTGAAAGGTACTGATATGCGGCCGGGTTCGCCCCGGCAGGACCATAGCGGACTTCGTTCAGTATGGTCCTGTTATCGCCGGAGCGTGCCCCGAGGTAACCGCCATCGAAGTTTCCGGACGTGCGTACCCATGCGCTGAGCGCATAGGTTGTGTTTGGGGTCACCTTGACCACCTGGGTTATGGAGTTCCACTGCCGGCTGGCGGCTCGTATCCAGGCGTTGTTACGTCCGGTGTTTTCCAATCCGATCCCGACGTCTACACCTTTTGGATCAATGCCTTCGAAGCCCCACGGAGCGGCGATGGCCCGAGTGGTTTGGCTTTCGAACCCCGAGTCCTTGACTATTCCGCCGACCTTGGCGGATGCCGAATGCGAGAAGGGGAGCGTTACCAGTACCGCCGCACCGACGGTCAACATCGCGAGAATGGACGTCGCTCGCCGCCGGTTAAATCTTCTCAAAACGATCCTCGATCCTGTCCGAGCGGTTCCACCCGCCGACCAGACGTCCGTTCCGGACTTTGTCGACATTGCGGGCTGTCGAACTTAGAGCGACCGGCGATGGTTCAAGCGGACAGCACGATGATGTCGTCGATCTGCATAAATTCCGGTGAATTGACACCCCAGAATCCCGCGAACAGGGTGACTGAGGTGTTGTCAGCGGATTTGAATCGTACGTTGATGCGCTGATACAACCCGGATGAGTCCGATCCAAAATGTGATTCCTTCGGGGGCCATACCCCTGGAAGTCGGACTCCGAAGAACGCCGTGTTGACCCGGCTGTTGGGATGGAACTTGAAGAAGCCGATCACCTCGTACTCGGTGTTCGGTCTCACCGGGATTGGCTGGACCAGCGCATTCCACCCCTGACCTCCATTGCTTATGATGGCGAACCGAGAACCGGAGTGCGACCCGCTCGGCGCGGTGGCGATTACTTTCGAGCTGGCACCTTCGGTCAACCATGGCGACGAAATGCTCTGGCCGCGCTGGCCTTCGAATCCTCCATCCAACACCTGGTTTCGGTAAACTTTTACATCGATGTTCCACGCACCGAAGTTGTCCCAGTCCTGGGGATCGTTGATTCGCAGGTCGAATGTGCCGAAGGTGCCCACCTGCAGGCAACGCTGGTTCTGCATGACTTCGAACGACGAGAAGGCATTGAACCGCCCGACCAAGCTGTTCTGATTCAGCCCAGGCGCCGGATAGCCAGCCGGAGCCGCCTGACGCGGCTGGACCCCACCGGGCGTGACCCAGTTCCAGCCCTCGGCGGGCTGCCACCACCACCCTGTAGTCGAGACCTCGTCGGTCGAACGCGGCGTGATCCTTACCACATCGCCGGGTCGGAGTTGTTGTCCGTCGCTCGGGAAGGTTGTTCCCCGCCCACCTGCCAGCTGCAGGGTGGCTCGCTGATCTGGGTTCGTGTTCTGCTGGCAGCGGGCCAGCGCGGTGGTAGGTGGTACCGCGTCGCCGGGCGCCGCCTGCGCAGAAACAGCGTTGGTAGCGACGATCAAAGCTATGGCGACCAGCAACAGGAATCGGCGCCGGAGACGTCGGACGGGTATGGCGGCTTGCCTGGGACGAGGATCTGGGTATGGTCTGCCATCGCCGAGCCCGGCCTTTCCTACGCGCATGAGCACTCCTTCCATCAAGTGCACTCGACCGGGACGTCCGGTCAGGAAATCGGATCGGCTCGACGCTACGGAGCGGTGTTTGTATTCCGGTGGCGATGCGGTTGCGGACGTCAACCGGCTCGCTTCCACTGATCTGCAGCCGGGTTGCAGTCGGATTGCAACCCGGCTGCAGGATTGTCCTGGCTGCCCGCGCGCAGGCATGCCCAGCAAAGCGACTGCGTGTGCAGCGGTGCCGGCCTTCGGCTGGTGGACCATACGGGTGACGGGCAGGCCGGAATCCGGGTCGGTGGCAGGTGAGGATGTGACGGACACGTGGCCGCAGGCCGCTGGGTGGTCGGCGTGCTGATAGTGCTGGCGGGCCTGGCAGCGGTCGCAGCCGGAATCGTCGGTGTGGCTGTCGCCGTACATGCGCAGGCTGCTGCCGTCACCGAAGCAGGGGTTGACGACGCTCGGGTGACCAAGGGCGTGTTGCTGGTGGTCGGTGGGCTGTTCGGGTCTGTCGCCGGCGGTCAGGTCTGTCGTTCCGCGCGCCACCGTGGCCGGTTGAGCCGGCGCGGTCGTGTCCTGTTCACCGGCGGGTATCTGCTCGTCGCCGCCGGCCTGGCGGTGGTCGCGCGGCACAATTCCGTCGGGGGTTTCTCTGTCGGTTTCGGCCTGCAGGCCCTCGGTGCGATCGCGGTGGGAACCGGTGGGAACGCGGTGCGGCGGGATTCCGGCCCGCCGTCATCTCACGAGCTGTCGGGCCATTGAGGGCAGGTACTGCGGTAGGGTTCGCCGGGCCGGTAGCGGTCCCACTCCGCCCGGGTGAGGTTACGCCCCGCGATCCGGCAGGCGGTCGCCGTCCAGCGCTCGATGGTGACGTCCCAGAGCTGGGCAGACCCCTCGGAGGTTCCGACCACCGCGGTCGCGCCGTCCGGACTGCGCGCAAGGGAATAGACACCGTGCGGCTGGGACAGGGGTTCGCCGATCGGCGCGAGGGTGGCGGCGTCCCACAGCTGCGCATCGCCGTTCGCACCGGCATCGTTCGCCGTCATCACGACGCTGCCATCGCGCAGGAACTCGATCCCGGCGGTACTCGGCGTCTGCAGAGTCCGCCGCACGGCCCCGGTGTGCACGTCCCAGAACTCGACGACACCGGCCGCGACTGTTCCATAGCCGATTGCGACTATTGCGTTGTCCGGTGAGAACGCGACCGCAGGCGGTCCGCTGGCAGCCAGCCGCTGTGACCACTGCGGGTGGCCGGTGGCGGCATCGAACAGGGTGACGGTGCGGCCGGGGATGTCCTCGACCGCAAGCCAGCGCCCGTCGTGGCTGAACGTGGGATACAGATCGGCCGGAATGTCGGGGTGGGGCACGCCCGCCGGGGCCAGCTGGCCGACGCGATGGGGCACCCGGGGGTTGTCGACGTCCCACAGCAGGACGGAATCGCCGATGGCCACAGCGATCCGCCCTCCCGCCGGACTCCACGCGACAGCGCGACTGCTCCCGGCCGGTTGGACGCCTGGGAGCACCGCCAGGCCGACCCCGCGGGCCCGGTCCCACAGCCGAACGACTCCGTCCTGTCCGGCGGCGACAAGCAGGCCTCCGTCCGGGCTGAACGCGACGGGGGCCGTGACGGCGCCGTCGAGTAGGCGTCCCTTCGGAGCTCCGGTGGCCGTGTCCCACCGCAGGACCTGCCCGTCATCCAGGCCCGCAGTGACGACTTCGGTGCTGTCGGGGATGAAGGTGCCCGTGACACGGCCGTGGTGGCCGGTCAGGGTCGAGCCCAACGGTGCGGCGGCGGTGTCCAGGCGCCAGATGTCAGCCTCGGCCACGCCGCTGACGATCAGCTGGCCATCGGACAGGAAGGCAGCCGGGGTGGTCGCGCGATTGTGGACGGCGAGGACTGCGACCTGCCGGCCCGAAGGCAGGTCGAACACCCGGATGACATCGGCCCCGTCGTGGACCGCGAGACGACGACCGTCACCACTGATCAGCATGCCGGGAGCGGCCGCGGTGAGGCCGGTCAGCGGCGCCTGCCGCGGCTGCCCGCTGTCGACGTCCCACAGCACCACACGGTCACCAAGCGTGGTAGGCAGCGCGGCACCATCGGGCGCGAAAAAGCCGGGTGCACCGGGCAGGTCCCGGATGACCGTTGCGGTGTGGGCGTCCCACACCCGGGTCGATGCGCCGCCGAAGACTCCCGCGGCAAGCCGACTGCCATCCGCATTGATCGGGACGATCGGGATGTCACCGGGTTTCGCCGGGAACCGCAGCGACGGCCCGACCTGCCGCGGCGCGTCGGGGACGGAGCGGTCCCACAGGACGACCTGCCCGTCGTTGCTGATCGCGAACAGCCGGGAGGGGTCGGTCGGGTCGAACTGCCCGTAGGCCAGGCCGTCGCCGGCCCGGATCGGCGCTCCGACCGGCATGCCGCCGGCGACGTCCCAGACGACGACAATCCCGTCGTTCCCGCCGACGGCGAGCAACCGCGCATCCGCGCTGAAGACGGCGAGTTGGCGGCTGGTGGGCCAGCGCAGCGTGCGCTGGATCCGGCCGGCGCGCAGATCCCACACCTGGATCGTGCCGTCCTGCCCGGGGACGGCGAGAAGCCGCCCGTCCCGGCTCACCGACGGGGGGAGCACGGCCGGCAGCAGACCGTGTACATCGAAACGGATGACCCGGTCGAGGCCGGCAGGCGTGTGGGCGAGCGCGCTCTGCAGGCCCCCCTCGGTGTCCCGGGACGGCCCGAGCCGGTAGCTCTCCACCCCGAGCAGCAACGCCAGATCGACCTGGTCGGCGCCGAGGCTGGCCGCCAACGTCGCCAGCCGGCCGGCCTGCGCCGTCCGGCTGGCCGCTTGGGCCAGCCGGGCCTGATGGCTGGCCGTCGTGCGCTGCGAGACCGCCACCACCGTGGCGGCCACAGCGACCACGAGCAGCGCGGCCAGCACGGAGGCCAGCGACCGCAGCCGCCGGGCGGTCCGCCGGCTGGTACGCAGGAGATGTTCCTCGGCGACGACGGAGGCTGCCAGGAACGACCGTTCCAGCGGGTTGGCGTCACCTGGATGTGCCTGCGCCCACTCCTGCGCGGCCTGCAGCCGGGGGCCACGGTAAAGATCGCCGGGATGCCGGCCAGCCGCATGCCAGGCGCCGGCAGCCTCGGTGAGACCGCGGTGAATGCGGCGCCCGTCACGGTCGGCTTCCAGCCAAGCCCGCAGCCGCGGCCATTCCCGCAGCAACGCCTCGTGCGCGACCTCCACCGTGTCACCGTCGGCGATGACCAGCCGCCGCTCGATCAAAACTGCCAGGACAGCCTCCGCCCGCGGACCGGCGGCCAGCTCGGACCGTGGCGCGCGGCGCCGCAGATCGTCCCCGTCCTGGCCCGGGATGGCCAGCCGCAGCAACACTCGTCGGGCGGTCGCCTGACCCTCCTGGTCAAGGCTGTCGTAGACGCCGTCGGCGAGCCGGGTCAACGCCCCCGCCACACCGCCGGCCGCACGGTAGCCGGCCACCCGCAGCGTCCGACCGTCGCGGCGCTCCCAAGTCGCCAACAGCGCCGTCGACAGCAACGGCAGCGCCCCGGGCTCCTGGCGGGTATCGGCCACCACCGCCTCGGCGAAACCGTTCTCAAGCTCCAGCCCGGCGACCTGAGCGGGTTTCTCGATCGCTTGGCGCAACTCCTCGTCGCTCATCGGGCCGACCAGCACGGTGTTACCAGCGACGAGGCGGGCCAGCGCCGGGTAGCGGGCGAACTGACCGTAGTAGTCGGCACGTACCGTGAGCACGACGCGCAGGCGCCCGTCGCCTCGTTCCACGGCGCCGACCAGCCGGTCGATCAATTCCTCCCGGCTGTCCCGGGTCCCCATGGTGATCGCTTCTTCGAACTGGTCCAGGACGATCAGCTCCTGCCCCGCACCGGCACCGTCGAGGTCCAGCGCGGGCAGGTCGACCACGCCGGTCCGTACCACCCGGATCCGCCAGGTGTCACTGCCCGGCAACACGCCCGCACGCAGCGCCGGCACCAACCCGGCGCGTACCACCGACGACTTCCCGCTACCCGACGGACCCACCACCACCAGCAGCGGCGCGGCCACGCACCGGGTCACCAGCTGCGCGATGAGCCGTTCCCGACCGAAGAAGTACGCGGCGTCAGGTTCGTCGAAACGCGCCAGTCCCTTGTACGGGCAGACCACGCCCGCTGTGCCGCCCGCCGTGCCGCCCGCCGTGCCACCGTCCCGACCGGTGGAGTCGCCCGCCGGTGCGGTGGAGTCGCCCGGCGTGATGATGCGACGGGTCCGTACCCGTTGCAGGGCGAGAACATCAGCGACCAACGCATCCTCGGCCGTGGCCAGGTCCCGCTGGCCGGTCTCCACCCGTTCGGCTGTCCGCCCGACCCGCTCACCGGCGCGGGCCGCCACCCAGCCAGCCGCATCCGCGTGCACCCGCGCCGGCACACCACCAGAGGACACGGCCACCGCCGCAGCCGCCACCGGCAGATCGTCACCGCTGACATAACCGGCCACCACCGCCCTGACCTGCTCGTCCCCGAGCGGACCGAGCCGCAGCACACCCTGCGCACCATGCACACCCTGCGCACTGCCAACGCCGAGTGGTCGCTGCGCCTGCCCGCCACCGGGTCGGACGGTGACCACGACAAGCACCGGTAAGCGGGCGGTCGCCGCCGCCAACCGCTCCACCACGCCCGGATCCACTCCCGCGGGGTCGTCCAGGACCACCAACACCGGGCGCTCCGCCGCGATCTGCGTGAGTACCTCGACAGCCACCGCATCCCGCACCACCGCATCCCGCACCACCACGCCACCGCGGGCGGCCACTCGGCGGGCGAACTCCGCCACCAGCCGGCGGGCGCCCATCCCCGCGTCACCCTCGACGACGACAACCCCACCGGTCTCCGCGCCGACGGCCTGCCCCCATACCCGCTCGAGCGACCGCAGCTCCGCCTCCCGCCCGACCAGCGGGTTATGGTCACCACCCAGCCCGGCCGGCAGGCCCTGCGCGGGCACGGCAGCCGGCAGCAGGCTGGGTCGGGCGGCCAGGATCGCCGTGTTCAGCTCCTGCAGCTGCGGTCCTGGCTCCACCGCGAGCTCGTCCACCAGCCGGGCACGAGCGGCGCGGTAGGCCGCCAGCGCCTCCGCCTGCCGCCCCGACTCGTAGAGCGCGATCATCAGCTGGCCCCACAGCCGTTCCCGTAACGGATGCTCGGCCACCAAGCGCTGCAGCTCACCGACCAGATCTGAGGCACGACCGAGCGCGAACGCCGCATCCACGCGATCAGCGACCGCCGCCAGCCGTAGCTCCGCAAGCCGGCCACGGTCGGCCACCGCGAACCCGGCATCGCCCAGATCCTGGTAGGCATCCCCCCGCCATAACCCCAGCGCACGCTCCAACCGGGCAAGCCCGAGCTCGGGGGCACCGGCCGTCAGCGCCAGCCGCGCCTGCCCGACAAGCCGCTCGAACAGTGCCGCGTCCACAGCATCGTCGTCGGCCCGCAGGGTGTACCCGGACGCCACCGTGACCAGGACCGTCGATCCCGATGGCGGGCGGTCCGGCTCCAGCAGCCCACGGAGCCGGGAAATGTAGCTGTGTAACGTTTTGTTCGCCGACGGCGGCGCTGCCGCAGCCCACACCCCGTCCACCAGCCGTGGCAGCGACACGACCCGGTTACGCTCCGACAGTAGCAAACCGAGCAGCGCCCGCTCCCGCGGGCCCCGCAACGCCACCAGCCGGCCGTCCCGACGAACCTCCAAGGACCCCAGCACCCCGAACCACAGACCGGGCACAGTGTCGGCGGTGACCTCCCCGGCAGGCCGACGCGAGGCAACCGCCGATTCCTGCTGATCCTCCGACTCGCAGGCCGTACTACCCGCGTCGCTACCCGCGTCCCCCTGAGCCATAGTCGGCTGCCCCTCCACCGCCCACACTCGCTCACTCGACGGGGAGCAAACAGATAGATGCCCTCCGCAGTCGGACCCTCCCATCCTGCCAGCTACGTCCGCTAGCCCGCCGGCTAACCGTCGTGAACAGGACAGGTAGGTCCGCCACCACCAGCCCCGACCTGTCGAAACGTCAGCCGCCGGCGAGCCGCGGCGTTACACCTACAGCGAACAGCAGAACCTACGGCGAACAGCAGAAACGGTGGCGGGCGTGAGCTCGTCGGGCACGGTCTCAGGAGGGGTCAGTCGCGGCGCAGCGTCACGCCCTGCGCGTTGAAGAAGAAGCCGCCGGCGGTCACGATGGCCCGGCGGGCGTCGGGGACCTGACGCTCCCCGGCCAGGCCCTGGAGCTGATGCACCGCCTCCCGGACGTGACCCGAACCCTGCGTACCGCCTTCGGACAACGCCCCGCCGTGGGGGTTCACCGGGACCCGACCGTTGATCAGAATACGGTTGGTCTTGTCGTCCCAGTGTTCCTTGATGAAGTGGCCCGCCTCGCCGGGGCCGCAGTAGCCGACGTTCTCCAACCAGTTCAGCGTGATGATGGTGAAACCGTCATAGGGAAAGTAGACGTCGGCGTCGTCGATCCAGAAGTCGCTCTTCGCCTTGAGGGTTTCCACAACGACCTGCTGCCCGTGCTGGCGGAGGCTGGGGGTCTGATCCTCCTCGTGCCTGTCCACCATGCCCAGTGCCGCGGCCTGGACGAGAACCGGCGGGTGCGGTAGGTCGCGGGCCCGCTCGGCGGTCGTGACCACGAACGCGTCCGCACCGTCCACCGGAACATCCATGTCGAGCATGCACAGCGGCCAACGGATCATGCGTGCGGACAGGTAGTCGTCCATTGTCAGGGGTTTATGCATGGCCGCCGCCGGGTTGGCAGCGGCGTTCGTGCGGCCGTTGATGGCGACGTAGCCGAAATGTTCCTTCGGGACGCCGTACTCATACATGTACCGCGACGCCCAGGCGGTGTATCCGACTCCACCGAAGATCGTCTCCGGCCCGGGCGAGACACCGGGGCTCAGGGGTCGGCGGAACGGATCCTTCAGCGCGGACGCGGTGCTCCACGCCTCCCGGTAGGCGGCGTGATAGACGAGTGCGACCTCGCACAGCCCGCTGTGCACCGCACTCACGGCGGCGGAGAGCTGGTTCACGAACGGGATCACCGGTTCGGCGAACCAGCTGATCTCAGGAATGCCGAGAATCGTCTGCAGCTCGGGAGCCGGCGGCGTCGAGCCGGAGATGCCGTCGACGTCGGCCGCGGTCAGCCCGCAGTCACGCAGCACCTGGATGCATGCCTGTGCCGCATAGGACGCACGGCTGCGCTCGGTGTTGCGGGGCTGGAAGCCGGTGGTGGCCGCCGCGGCGATGGCCACCTTGTCCTTCATCGGGTTACGACTGCTGATCATCGTCCGGCCTCCGTTACCGCCGCGGTGGTGCTGGTGCCCGCGGCGCTGCTGCCTGCGGTGGTGCTGGCCAGGCGGAACACCGGGAGCGGCGTGCCGGAGCGTTCAATCCAGTCGAGTTCAACCCGCTCCGCGATGCGGATCGCGTCACCCGCGGCCCCGACGACCGTGCTGGTGAACCGCAGCCCCTCCTGCTCGTCGAGCGCGACCGTGATCAGCGGATAGGGGGTGGAGTAGTCCACACCTTCGGCCGGCGGCCCCTGGTGCAGGAAGACGGTCATGAAGATGCTCCCCTGCCCCGAGACCTCGGTGGGCACGATGTTCCACGACCAGCACGCGGGACACACGGGCTTGGGTGGGTGTCGCCAGGTGCCGCAGTCGCCACAACGGTTGATCACCAGTCGATGCGCGAGCCGGCCCCGGTAGTGCGCCGCATTGTCGCGGGTCAGGGTATGCCCCGGGAACCGGGTCACCAGTTCCTCGTCGCTGATCAGCTCGTCCATCCGACCTTCCCTCCGTCACGCGGTCCACGGTCCACGATCCACGCAGCCCACCGCCCACAATACGGTTATCCAGGTTAAACGAATAGACCGCTTATCGATCACGGCCGGAGACCGCAGAGATCTGGGCCGCGTCCCACCGGTTCATCCGCCGTCCGCCGTCCGCGACGGCAGCGACTCAGAAGGGCGGTGGTTCCGGGACGGGCGGTGGTTCCGGAGCGGGCGGTGGTTCCGGAGCGGGTGGCGGTTCTGGGGTGGTCTGCGGTTCCGGGTGGGGTTCGGGTTCGGTCTGGTAGACCCGCAGTTCCGGACTCGTCCAGATCACCGTGCCCGTTTCGGTCACCTCGACCGTCCAGGTCCCGTCATGCTTCAACCGGTGATGATGCCGGCATAGCGTCAGGAGATTGCCTGCCTCGGTGGTGCCACCCTCGGT
>NZ_CAUVXG010000016.1:78613-79467 GCF_963555885.1 Protofrankia sp. Cr2 | reverse complement strand
GTACGCCCGCACATGGTCAAGGTCGCAGACGGTGGCCGGTGTGCGGCATCCCGGGAACCGGCAGACCCAGTCCCGGGCCCGGATCTGGCGGGCCAGCGCCGGGGAGGGGAACCGGCGCCGGCCGACCTCGACCACGTGGCCGTCGACCGGGTCGGTCAGTAGCCGCCGCCAGGTCGCGTTGGCGGCCAGTTCCCGGGCGAGACCGGCGGGGATCGGTCCGTAGCCGGCCAGTTCGCCGGGGGTGTCGGCCAGCCCGGCCAGGGTGCCCAGGGGGATCAGGACGCCGACCTCGACGTGGATCGGGTCGTCGTCGCGGTGGCGGCCCAGCAGGATGTCGGTGAGGACGTCGGCGCGGCGTTCGTCGATGCTGCGGGTGTCGTCCGCGTCGCCGGCGCGGCGGGCCAACGCGTCGATGCGCTGGTAGGCGGCTTGGGCGTCGGGGGCGGCCAGGAACGCGGAGAGCTCCGCCATCCCGTCGTCGAAGGGTTGGAGGCCGACCCGGCGCCCCCGGCGTTGGAGCTCGTGGCGTTGTGCGGCGCCGTCGGGGTCGACTGCGAGTACCGCGCGGCGTAACGCCTGGCGGAACACCGCATGGCTGGCCCGTCCGCCCCGGGCCAGGATTTTCGCCTCCACCGCGGCGGCGTGGGTGTCGCAGAGCGGTTCGGTGGCGTCGGCGACGGCGCGGACCCGGCTCAGATCGAGGATGCCGGCGGCGAGGGCGGCCAGGGTTGCCGGTAGCCGGTGGGTGACGGTGTGGGCGAGTGCGAGTTGGGTGGCGGCGGCGTGGTAGGAGAGGTTGAGTTCGGCGGCGACTTCGTCGGGGGCGAATTCCCCGTATGGCCGTTGCGGGCCGG
>NZ_CAUVXG010000016.1:62604-78190 GCF_963555885.1 Protofrankia sp. Cr2 | reverse complement strand
AAGCGACCAGAAGTCCCGTTGATCAGCGCCGGGACGTCCCCACATCTCGGATCATGCCGTCAAGTAGCGCAGCCACACGGAAGGCATCCGCGACGTCAGCGAGATCAGGCGCTCAGCCCCTCGTCGTAGCGGCCCCATCGCCTAGCTGGGGGGGCGGCGTTCGAAGCGCCGGTTACCGACGACAGCGAGTAGATCGACTGGCCGGTGGCAATCACCTGGACCGCCCAGGCCGCGCTGCGCGAGGTGCTGGAGGAGACTTGCTCGGTTGCCGCTCCGGGCGGGCGCTGACGTTCGACCTGTCAATGGCAAGGCTGTCCTGCCCGCCAAGGCCCCGCGGGTCTCTCGGCTGGTGGCACGAGAACGGAGACGGTGCGGATGGCTGCCTGGCCCGGTGCGCTCGACCCGCACATCGCACCACAGATGGCCAGCTCCGCTCTGCTGGTGATCGACACCCAGGTCGACTTTGTCGATGGCGGGGCCTGCCCCGTCCCCGGCACCACCCATGTGCTCCCAACGATCACCCGGCTGCTCCGGGCGTATCGAGTGGCCCGCCTGCCGATCATGCATGTGGTTCGACTCTACGACGGCGACGATGTCGACCTGCCCCGCCGCACTTTGATCGCTTCCGGCGCACCGATCGTGCGGCCCGGCTCCGCCGGCTCCCAGATAGTTCCCGAGCTGCAGCCCGACGGTGCCCCCGCGCTCGACCCGGACCGTCTGCTGCTCGGCGACCGGCAGGTGCTCGCCGAGCATGAATGGGCGCTCTGGAAGCCGCGTTGGAGCGCCTTTCACCGCACGGCGCTGGACCACCACCTGCGCCGCCTTGGCGTGACCACGGTGGTCATCGCCGGCTGCAACTATCCCAACTGCCCCCGCGCCACCGTCTACGGCGCCAGCGAACGCGATTACCGAGTCCTCGTTGTCTCCGATGCCATCTCCGGCATCCAGCCCAATCACATCCAGGAAGCGGTCGCAATGGGCGTTCCCTGCGCATCGAGCAACGAGGTCACCAGGAACCTCAACGTGCGCCCGCCCACATGAGAGCCCCCGGCACGGCTGGTGCCATAACGCCGGAGGCGGTGTTGACTTGAGACCTGCGGCGGAGCGAGGTACGGCGGTAGCCTGATGCGCATCCTTCTCGACGAGGACACTCCGGTTCAACTCATCGATGTGCTTCGCCATCTTTTACCCAGGCAGAGAATTGACCACATCCGCGAGCTCGGGTGGTTACCGGGCGATGATCGTCCGGACGGCGCTTCGCAGGGTGGTCAGGCGGGCGTCGGCTTGGGCGCGGGCGGTGGCGAGTTCGTCGGGTCCGGCGTCGCGGGTGACCGGGACGGTTACTTCCAGGTAGATTTTGATCTTTGGTTCGGTGCCGCTGGGACGGACGACCACCCGTCCGCCATCGGCGAGGCGAAAGATAATCACGTCGGCCGCTGGCAGGTCGGCAGCGTTGCCGTTGCCGCCGTCGACGCTCGGGCCGGCGGCAAGGTCACGCACGTCGACGACCGCCGCATCGCCGATGCGGGTCGGGGGCTCGGCCCGTAGCATGCTCATGATCGAAGAAAGCTGCCCGGTATCGGTGATGCGGACCGACACCGCAGCCGTGGCGTGCAGGCCGTACCGGCGGACAAGGTCGTCGAGCCGGTCGAGCAGGGTGCGACCACGGCTCTTCTCCGCCGCGGAGATCCCGGCGATGGCCAGCGCCGCGGTGATCCCGTCCTTGTCGCGGACGAGGCCGGGCGCTACCGCGTAGCCGAGCGCCTCCTCGTAACCGAACACGAGGCCAGGGTGTGCCCGCATGATCCATTTGAAGCCGGTGAGGGTCTCGATGCACGCCACGCCGTACGCGGCCGCGAGCGTGGCCAGGGCGCGGGAGCTGACCACCGTCGTCGCGACCGGGCCGGGGCGGGTACGCAGCACCTCGTCGGCAAGGAGCAGCCCGACCTCGTCGCCGGTGAGGATGCGCACGCCCACCGCGACCGCACAGCGATCCGCATCCGGGTCGTTGGCGATGACCACGTCGGCGGCCACCGCCCGGCCGAGGGCGAGGACCCGGTCCATCGCCCCGGGCTCCTCGGGGTTCGGGAACGCCACGGTCGGGAAGTCCGGGTCGGGTCGCGCCTGCTCGGGGACCATGAACGGTGGGGCGAACCCCGCGCGGGTGAACACCGCACGCAGAGTGTCCGCACCGACGCCGTGCAGCGGGGTGTAGGCCACCCGGAGGTCCGCGGCGACGCTCATGTCGCCGGTCATGTCGCTTGCGGGCCACAGCGCCGCCGCCTCGATGTAGCCGGACCGGATCTCGTCACCGAGCCGCGTCCAGTCATCGCTCACGGGGATGGAGGCGGCCGGTCCGACGGCGTCGATCGCGGCTTCGATCATCGTGTCGACCGGAGCGATGAGCTGCGCTCCGTGCGCCGGGTCTCCGGCCGGTGCGCCCAGGTAGACCTTGTACCCGTTGTCGGTCGCCGGATTGTGGCTGGCGGTAACCATGATCCCGGCGTCCGCGCCGAGCTGGCGCACGGCGAAGGCGAGCACCGGCGTGGGTACCGGCACCGGCAGCAGGGCGGCCTGTAGTCCCGCGCCGGCCAGCACCCGGACGCTGTCGAGCGCGAACCGCTCACTGCCGTGCCGGGCGTCCGCGCCGACGACAACCAGCGGCGCTGCCCGGCCCGGATCCGGCGAGCGCAGCCACGCCGCGAGTCCCGCCGCCGCACGTCGGACGACCGCGGTGTTCATCCCGGCGGGGCCGGCGCGAAGCGGCCCCCGCAGCCCCGCCGTGCCGAACCGGAGGGCACCGGAGAACCGGGCTCGCAGGGCCGGAAGGTCACCGGCCTCGAGCGCACGGGTGAGTTCCGCGCGGTCGGCGGGCTCGGGGTCACCCGCGATCCAGTCCCGGACCCGGGCGACGAGATCGCAATCCGCCTCAACCATGGCGGCCGGGTCGACTGTATCGGCCGGGTCGACTGTATCGGCCGGGTCGACTGTATCGGCCGGGTCGCCTGTGGCGGACGGGTCGACTGTGTCGATCATTCACCGCGGCGGACCCGCTCAGAGCCTGGTAACGACCGCGGCGAGCAGCGAGCCCATCCGCTCGGCGGCGGCGGCACCGGCCGCCAACACCTCACGGTGGTCGAGCGGAGTGCCGCTCATACCGGCCGCGAGATTGGTCACCAGAGACAGGGCGAGCACGTCGGCACCTTCGGCCCGGGCCACGATCGTCTCGTGGATGGTTGACATGCCCACCAGGTCCGCGCCGAGCGTCCGCAGCATCCGGATCTCGGCCGGCGTTTCGAAATGCGGCCCAGGCAGGCCCGCGTACACCCCCTCGGTGAGGGTTGGATCGACAGTGCGTGCCAGGTCACGCAGACGCGGGGCATAGGCGTCGGTGAGATCGACGAATCGCGGACCGATCAGTGGGCTGCGCCCGGTGAGGTTCAGATGATCGGCTACGAGGACCGGCTGGCCGACGCTGTAGTCCTCCCGGAGCCCGCCCGCGGCATTGGTGAGTACCACCGTGGACGCGCCGGCGGCGCAGGCCATCCGAACGCTGTGGGTGACAACAGACAGGTCATGATCCTCATAGGCGTGGACCCGGCCGAGGAAGAGCAGCAGGTGGCGCCCGCCGAGCGTGATGGAACGAACCTTCCCGGCGTGGCCGGGCGCGCGTTGCGGCACGAAGCCACCGAGCTCGGTAAC
This sequence comes from Protofrankia sp. Cr2, assembly GCF_963555885.1. Lineage (NCBI taxonomy): Bacteria > Bacillati > Actinomycetota > Actinomycetes > Frankiales > Frankiaceae > Protofrankia > Protofrankia sp. Cr2. The sequence goes on along the minus strand of NZ_CAUVXG010000016.1, from coordinate 74,488 downwards.
CGTTGTCTCGCCGGCTGTTCTACCGGCCGCGGCCAGCACGTCTGCCGCCGGCAGCCAACCGGACCCGAGAATCACGGCGACGTCATGACGCTCGATCCCGGTGAGCTCGGCCAGACGCGCCGCCGAAGCCGAGGCATCCGATGCCTGGAGGGTGGGCCGCATGCGGCGACTGTAGCTTCCCTGGGGACCTTGCCCTAGAGCGGCCAGTCCCACGCCACTCCGTAGTGAAGGCCGCGGGAAAGCTCGACGAAGCCCTTGCGCACATAGCCCAGACCGCTCGGCCGGAGCCACTGATGTTCGTTATCCGGATGCAGCCGGGTCTCCGGGCCGAGCACACCGGCGAAGTACCACAGCCGATCCGGCGTCGTCGCCGGGTCGAACTGTACCTGCAGTATGTACCGGTTGTCCTGTTGTGCTTTCGGCACATAACTCAGGACGGGGACCATCTCACGGTCGCTCTGCACCCGCAGCCGGTAGGCAAAGGAAATACGGCGGCCGGGCGGAAGGGGCGCCGGGAATTCGAGTTCGGAGAGCTGATGCCCGTTCGAGGTGAATGCGGACCGGCGGACCACGCAGTTTGCCAGTGGTTCCAGGAAGACCACGCCGGGCCGAGGGTCGCTGTGATAGCGGGACGTGGCGACGTAATGATCGACACCGTCGTCGAGTGCGACCAGCGACCGGAACACCAGAACTTCCGTGAGGAACCGACCGGAGAGCCGGACCAGGATCTCGGTCCGGTCGAGAGAGAACCGGTGCGACCCGGCTTCCAGAAGATCTCCGATGCCGTCGTTTTCAAGATATTCTCGCCAGCCGTCGCGGATGTTCAGCTCTGCGACCCGTTGCTGTAGGAGGAGCGCCACCTCGCTCGTCCCCCGATAGAACCATTCACGAACGGTGCGCTCGTGCCTGCCCCGCCGGCGGGCGAGTGCGTCGATCCGGGCGGTCAAGGACGGATCGCCCGGATTTTCACCGTCGATGTTGAAACCGACCTGTGCCCCGGTGCGCAGCTTTTCCTGGGATAGCGCGTGACAGCACTCGGCTATGATTCTCTGTAATGCCGTCGCGCGCTGACCGTCGGTCCATTCACCTGGTGTTTCCGGTAGTTTCACCAGCGGTGAGTCGGCTATTTTCTCGAGGTTCAGACCACGTCCGGTCGAGAGTGCGACGAGCTCCGCCCTGATCGTCTCCACGGTTAACTGGGTCATGGCGTAGTGGGTCATGGATCAGCCCCGTTCCCGTCCTGACTCGGGCCTGTGGACGCGCGAAAGGAGCCGTGATCGCGCACCGTTTGGCCTACCCGCCCGTCGGGCTCCGGGCATGCCCCTCACGGTCGGGCGATATGAACCGGCGCGGCGGTGCGCTGGTTCGACCGGCGGTGAAGAGCTGTTGATCCGTGGAGCCTCCCGTGGAAAAGGGTAGACGTTGTGGGCTTCCGATGTGTGCACAGTCGACGAAACACGAAGAAAGAATGTTGTATTGTCTGGATTATCTGTTTTGTGTATCCACGATGCGGATTATCGGGTTGGCCCTCCCTGCCGCCGGCCCAGGCAGGTCCCGGCGTAGGCCCCAACCCCCGGCGTAGGCCGCCGTGTTGATCAGTGTGGAGGCGGCGGTGACGCGCGTGGCAACTATGAGGCGCGCACGCGGGGGCCGGCTTTCCCTACCATCTGGCCATGAGCGAGCGTCTGTCGGAGTCCGGCCAGCCGATCAAGTCTGTGTACGGTGCACCCGATCTTCCTGAGGATCTGTCGGAGCGTCTCGGCGCGCCTGGCGAGTATCCGTTCACCCGGGGCGTCTACCCGACCATGTACACCGGCAAGCCGTGGACGATGCGGCAGTACGCGGGCTTCGGCACCGCGCGGGAGTCCAACGAGCGTTACCACTCGCTCGTCGCCGCCGGCACCGGCGGGCTTTCCGTCGCCTTCGACCTGCCCACCCAGATGGGCTTCGACTCCGATGAGCCGATCGCGCACGGTGAGGTCGGCAAGGTCGGCGTGGCGATCGACTCGATCGAGGACATGCGGTTGCTCTTCGACGGCATCCCGCTCGACCAGGTCTCCACCTCGATGACCATCAACGCGCCCGCGTCGGTCCTGCTGTTGCTCTACCAACTGGTCGCCGAGGAACAGGGCGTTCCGGGTTCGAAGATCACCGGGACGATCCAGAACGACGTCCTCAAGGAGTACATCGCTCGCGGCACCTACATCTACCCGCCGGCACCGTCACTGCGGCTGGTCTCGGACACCTTCGCCTACTGCCGCAACGAGATCCCCAAGTGGAACACGATCTCGATTTCCGGCTACCACATGGCTGAGGCCGGGGCGACCCCCGCCCAGGAGATCGCGTTCACCCTCGCCGACGGCATCGCCTACGTTCGGGCGGCGATCGAGGCCGGGCTCGCGGTCGACGAGTTCGCACCGCGGCTGTCGTTCTTCTTCGTCTCCCGCACGACCCTGCTGGAGGAGGTGGCGAAGTTCCGCGCCGCCCGCCGGATCTGGGCAGACGTGATGAAGAACACCTTCGGTGCGACCAACCCCAAATCGATGATGCTGCGCTTCCACACCCAGACCGCCGGTGTGCAGCTGACCGCGCAGCAGCCCGAGGTCAATCTCGTCCGGGTCGCGGTGCAGGGCCTCGCGGCCGTGCTGGGCGGTACTCAGAGTCTGCACACGAACTCCTACGACGAGGCCATCGCCCTACCCACGGTCAAGGCCGCGACGCTGGCGCTGCGTACCCAGCAGGTCCTCGCCTACGAGACGGACATCACCGCCACCGTCGACCCGTTCGCCGGCTCCTACGCGGTCGAGGCGCTGACCGACGAGGTCGAGAACGCCGCCCGTGAACTGATGAACCAGGTCGAAAAGCGCGGGGGAGCGGTCGCCGCGATCGAGCAGGGCTACCAGAAGAGCGAGATCGAGAACTCCGCGTACGCGGTTCTGAAGGGCATCGAGGACGGCTCGCGCACCGTGGTCGGCGTCAACCGGTTCCGGGCCGAGCAGGAGGACCACTATGAGCCGTTGCGGGTGGACCCGTCGATCGAGGCCGACCAGGCCGCCCGGCTGGCCGCACTGCGGGCCGACCGCGACAACGCCGAGGTGACACGCTGCCTGGACGCGGTCAAAGCCGCCGCGCAGGGGACGGACAACGTCCTTTATCCGCTCAAGGAGGCCCTGCGCGCCCGCGCTACCGTCGGTGAGGTCTGTCACGCTCTGCGTGCGGTCTGGGGGGTGTACCGCCCCGCCGACGCCTTCTGAAGTGGCCGGGCGCAGGGGAAACCCTGGCCCTATGACCGTCGGCCGCCGGCAGCGCAGAAGTGCATGGTTGCGCTGCCTTTGGCCGGGTGGTTCTCGTCGCCTTGCAGACCCTCCGGGCATGCGGCGACTCCTCGACCTGGCCAGGCTTCCCCCTGCATCCCGGCCACCAGTCGCAGGGGAAACCCTGGCCCTATGACCGTCGGCCGCCGGCAGCGCAGAAGTGCATGGTTGCGCTGCCTTTGGCCGGGTGGTTCTCGTCGCCTTGCAGACCCTCCGGGCATGCGGCGACTCCTCGACCTGGCCAGGCTTCCCCCTGCATCCCGGCCACTGGGCACAGGCGTCAGGTGGCCTTGTGATACCTACAGGGCTGTTTGGTATCACAAGGATGCGCCAGTGATAGGTAGGTATCACAGCGCCGAGCCGTGGGCAGGGCAGCCTTGCGCCCGTGCTGGCCTGGACGCGTGTGGTGCCCGGTGGTGCAAGGCTGGGACGCGTGCGAGGCATGCCGGCACGTCGGGCCAGGCCACCGGATGTGCGGCTGGAGCCGGGGGAGTTCACCGAGGTCGTGCTGCGGGGCCGGCTCACCGACCCCGCAGGTCCCGGTGCGCTCACCGCCAGGGCCGAACGCTTCGTCGGGCGCCGGTTGGGGACATCCCGCTGGATCCTGCTCACCACCCGGCGGTTGCTGGTTGTCGCGCCGTTCCCGCGGGCGGGTGACTATTTCGACGTGGCGTTCGACCGGCGAACGGTTTCGGCGTCCCAGGGGCGCAAGCGCGGTGACCTGATCACCGTTGAGTTGCTGACCCCGGCCGGTCGGCAGGTGCTGCGGGTGCCGGCAAGCCTGCGCGGCGAGGTCTCCCGCCTCATCCGGGCATTGCGCCGCCGCCAGTAGGCCGCTCTGACCAGGCCCGATCGCGATCTGACTTCGTGATCAGTGGACAGTTGGCCGCAGGGTGCATGGTGAACTGGACGTTAGGTGCGTGGGCGGTTAGCCGTTAGGTGCGTGGGCGGTTGGCCGCCGGTTGGACGGGTGGTTTGGCCGGTCCCGACGAGGTCGGACGGGGTGACGCCGGGCGCGTGGGCGTATCCGGTTGGTCACGGCTTTCCTGGCCGGTAAGGTCGGTCGGGTCAGGCACGCCCTGAAGGTGCGGGCGAGGGCCGAGGGAAGCGGGACGGACGGGTCGATGAAAACGGCGATGCGGTCACACCTGTGCGGTGCGCTGCGTACAGAGCACATCGGTGCGACGGTCACGGTGTGCGGCTGGGTTGCCCACCGTCGCCAGCACGGCCAGTCGTTGATGTTCGTCGACCTGCGCGATCATTCTGGCCAGGTGCAGTGCGTCGTGGACGGGTCTGTCGACGCCCGGTCGGAGTACGTCCTGAGCGTCACCGGCACGGTGGCGGCCCGGCCCGAGGGGACGGTCAACCCGGGCCTGGGTACCGGTGAGGTCGAGCTACGGGACTGCACGGTGACCGTGCTCGCCGCCGCTACGCCGCCGCCGTTCCCGATCGACGACCGGGCCGATTCGGTCGACGAGTCGACCCGCCTCACCTACCGTTACCTCGACCTGCGCCGCGAGCGGATGCAGCGCAACCTGCGGATCCGCTCGGCGGTGCTGGCCGCGCTGCGCTCCACCCTGGTGCCCCGGGACTTCGTCGAGGTCGAGACGCCGCTGCTGATGCCGTCCACCCCTGAGGGCGCCCGGGAGTTCGTGGTCCCGTCCCGGCAGGCGCCGGGCAGCTTCTACGCGCTGCCGCAGTCCCCGCAGCTGTTCAAGCAACTGCTGATGGTCGGCGGCACCGACCGTTACTTCCAGTTCGCCCGGTGCCTGCGCGACGAGGATCTACGGGCCGACCGGCAGTACGAGTTCACCCAGCTCGACGTCGAGATGAGCTTTGTCGACCAGGACGACGTGCTTGAGGTGATCTCGGCCGCGGTGCTGGCCGCGACCGAGACGGTGACCGGCGTCGCGCAGCCGCCGATGGAGCGGATCACCTGGCACGACGCCATGGACCGGTTCGGAGTGGACAAACCCGACCTGCGCTTTGGCATGGAGCTCGTCGAACTGACCGAGATCTTCACGGCGAGCGGCTTCCAGGCGTTCGCGGGGGCACCCGCGGTGAAGGGCATCTGCGTCCCCGGTGGCTCGGCCACGCACAACCGCAAGGCGTTGGACGCCCTGACCGACCGGGCCAAGAAGCTCGGCGCGAAGGGTCTGGTGTGGATGCGGGTCGGCGCGGACGGGACGCTTGAATCCCCGGTGGCGAAGTTCCTGTCCGCTACGGAGCTCGCCGGGATCGTGAAGGCGACCGGCGGTGAGACCGGAGACCTCCTCCTGCTGGTCGCGGACGAGTGGGCGACCGTGTGCGAGGTGCTCGGTCAGCTCCGCAACGACCTCGGACGGCCGGCCGCCGGTGCGGGCGGCTTCCGTTACGTCTGGGTCGTCGACTTCCCGCTGTTCGTAGGGGTCGACGCGCAGACCGGACGGCCCAAGCCCGGCCACCACCCGTTCACCCGGCCCCATCCCGATGATGTCGACAAGATGGAGACCGAGCCGTTGGCGGTGCGTAGCCGCGCCTACGACCTGGTGCTCAACGGCTGGGAGCTGGGCTCGGGTTCGATCCGGATCCACGAGCCCGACCTGCAGCAGCGGGTCTTCGCAGCGCTCGGGATCTCCGCGGCCGAGGCCGACCGTCGGTTCGGCTTCTTCCTCACGCCGTTCTCCTTTGGCGCGCCGCCCCACGGCGGGTTCGCCGTGGGGATCGACAGGCTCGTGGCGATCCTGGCCGGTGAGGACAACATCCGCGAGGTCATCGCGTTTCCCAAGACCCAGTCCGGCCTTGACCCGATGACGGGCGCGCCCACCGAGATCGAGCCGCGCCAGCTGCGTGAGCTGGGCATCCGGGTGCTGCCCTCCGCCTAGGCATCGATACCGGGCCAGGATCCTGCACACGATTCATGGCGAAAGCCTCCGGTTGACCGTGGCGCGACCTACCGTTACCTGGTTGGCGCGTCCCGTTCCAGCATCCCTGCGGTACTCATGATCACGAGCTTTCGTGATCATGCTGCCCCCGGCGTGGTGGGTAGTCCTGGACGGTGCGCGTTGCGCGGTATCCCGCGGGTATGACCGACGAATCCGTCGCCAGCCACCGTGCTGGCTGGTTCGGACACGGCGGGCAGAGCGGTTCGCGGGTCGGATGCAGCAGTCGTGCGCAGCAGGAGGCCAGGGAATGCAGATACCGTTCTCGTCGTCGCCGACGTCCAGTCTCGGCATCGAGTGGGAGCTGGCGCTGGTCGATCGTGGTACCCGCCACCTTCGCGGGGCGGCGACGGCCATTCTCGACGAGTACCACAATAAGATCGGCCGGGACGCCGAGCCACGGGCCAAGTATGAGCTGTTCGAGTCGACCATCGAGGTCGTCACAGGTGTCTGCGACACCGTGACCGAAGCCAAAAACGATCTTTTGGTGACCGTGGATCTCCTGGCGGATCTGGCCGAGCCGCGGGGGCTCGCGCTGATGTGCAGCGGGACCCATCCACTGTCCCGTTATGACACGCAGCAGGTCAGCCCGGACCCCCGCTATGCCTCGCTCATGGACCGGATGCAGTGGATCGCCCGGCGCCTTCTGATCTTCGGCGTGCACGTGCACGTCGGGGTCCGCTCGCGCGAAAAGGTGATCCCCATCGTGAACGCCCTCGCCGCCTACATCCCACACTTCCTTGCGCTGTCGGCATCCTCCCCGTTCTGGCTGGGTCTGGACACGGGGCTGGCGTCGGCGCGGTCGAAGTTGTTCGAGAGCCTGCCGACCGCGGGCCTGCCGTACCTGCTTGCCGACTGGGGGCAGTTCGAACAGCTCATGGCGATGTTGGTGTCCTCTGGTGCGGCCGAAACCATTCGTGAGGTGTGGTGGGACATCCGCCCCCATCCGAACTTCGGCACGGTGGAGCTGCGGGTCTGTGACGGGCTGCCGACACTGTTGGAGGTCGGGGCGGTCGCCGCCCTGACGCAGTGTCTTGTCGACCGGATGAACACCCAGCTTGACCAGGGCTACACGTTACCGACACCACAGCGATGGGTCGTCCAGGAGAACAAATGGCGGGCCGCCCGCTACGGTCTTGCCGCCGAGATCGTCGTGGATGAGCGTGGCGCGACGCGCAGTATCCGCGATGAGATCGTCGATCTTGTAGACGATCTTCTGCCGGTGGCGCGCAGGCTGGCATGTACTGACGAACTAGCCGACGTCCTGCATCTTCTGGATGTCGGCTCGAGTAGCGAGCGGCAACGGATGGCAGCGAGGCGGGCTGATGGGGATCTGGTGGCCGTGGTGGATACCCTGCTTCAGGAGATGGAGTTTCGTCGGCCCGTACGGTGAATCCGGGCCGACGGTGGTGGAGAGGTGGGGCCAGGCCTTTGCTGTACGCGGATATCCGCCCTGACCAGGTCATCCGGGCGGGCGCACGACGTGAGCGTGGACAGCGGGCACAGGCTGGACGGCCGACATGACGGCGAACGCACCCGAGGTGGTCGCCAGCTGGCTGAACCAGCATGAAAGCGAGCTCGTCGCGTTCAGACGTGATCTTCATTCTCATCCGGAACTGGGCAGGCAGGAACACCGGACGACCCGTGCCATCGCGGCCCGCCTGTCGGCCGCCGGACTGACGCCGCACCCGTTGCCGGCCGGGACGGGTTTGTGGTGTGACATCGGCCCGGTCGGTCGGGCCACGACAGCCACGACGTCCCCCGGCGCTGCGGGGACGGGCACGGTATCTGATCGGCCCGACGTACCCATGGTCATGGTGCGTGCCGACATCGACGCGCTGCCCGTGCTGGACGTGAAGGACGTCCCCTACGGCTCGACCGTTCCCGGCGTCTGCCATGCCTGCGGCCACGACGTCCACACGGCCGTCGTGCTCGGGGTGGGGCTGGCGCTCGCCGAGTTCGCCCGCGCCGACCCGCTGGCGGGAACGGTCCGGCTCGTGTTCCAACCGGCCGAGGAGACCATGCCGGGCGGTGCGCTGGACGTGATTGACGCCGGCGTACTCAAGTCGGTGTCCACCGCCATGGCCGTGCACTGTGACCCGTCCCTGGACGTCGGGACCATCGGGCTGCGTGCGGGCCCCATCACCTCGGCCGCTGACTCGGTCAGGATCACTCTGAGCGGTCCCGGCGGCCACACGTCACGTCCGCAGAACACCGTCGACCTGATCTATGCGTTGTCCAGGCTGGCGGTGGAACTACCCGCGGCGCTGTCCCGTCTGGTGGACCCACGTTCGTCACTGTCGCTGGTGTGGGGGCACGTCGAGGCGGGCACCGTGGCCAATGCGATTCCGCGGGCGGGCAGCATCGCCGGGACGGTCCGTACGCTGTCGCGGGATACCTGGGAGGACGTGCCGGCGCTCGTGCGCCGGCTCGCCGAGCAGATCGTCGCCCCCTACGGGGCCGATCTCGCCCTCGAGTACCGGCGTGGGGTACCCCCGGTGGTGAATAGCACCGAGACGATCGAGCTGTTCCGGACGGCCGTGCATCGCGTGCTTGCGCCCGGCGCGGAGATGTCGGTTACGCAGTCCCTCGGCGGCGAGGACTTCGCCTGGTATCTCGACCACGTACCCGGCGCGCTTGCCCGCCTCGGTACCCGCATACCTGAGGGACCCACCTACGACCTGCACCAGGGCAGCTTCGACGTGGATGAGGCGGCGATCGGAATCGGCGTGCGGTTCCTTGCCGCGTCCGCGCTGCAGGCACTGGAGCGGGCCGCCGCGTCGTTCTGACGTACCTGTCGTACCTGACGCCTGACGTACCCGTTGTTGCGGCACAGCCGGAATAACCCCCGGGGTTGGGTTGACCATCATGGTCAACCCAACCCCGGGACGGGCCGGGTTATCTGGACGTATGGACCTCGGTCTCGCGGCGGGACCGAGGCTGCGGAACACCCGAGCCGCCATCGATGTGGGATTCCTGCACCCGCAGCAGCTTCGCGGTCCAGTCCGGCAGGTACCAGTTCCAGTCGCCGAACAACGACACCAACGCCGGCACCAGCAGCATCCGCACGACGGTGGCGTCGAGCAGGATGCCGAAGCCGAGCGCCGTCGCGAACAGTTTGATGTCGGTCTGCGGTCCGCTCGACAGCGACAGGAACGACAGGAACAGGATCAGCGCGGCCGAGGTGACAAGCCGCCCGGTACGGCCGACTCCTTCGATGACGGCGGCGTTGGTGTCACCACTGGCGTCGTACTCCTCCCGGATGCGGGCGAGGATGAACACCTCGTAGTCCATCGACAGGCCGAACAGGAACGCGAAGACCATCAGAGGTAGCCAGAAGGTGATCGAGCCGGTGCCATGAATGCCGTAGATCTGTTCGGAGCCGTAACCGTGCTGCCAGAACAGCACGACGGCCCCGCCCGTCGCCCCCAGCGATACGAGGTTGAACAACACCGCCTTGAGCGGCAGCAGGAGCGAGCGGAAGGCGCGTACCAGCAGTATGTAGGTGACCAGGATGATCAGGCCGAGCGCCAGCGGGAACGCCCCGTAGACAGCATGGATGTAGTCCAGTTGCAGTGCGCCGAGCCCGGTCAGGCCGATGAACCCGGGCACGTTGTCAAGGGCGGACCGCATCCTGCGGATCGGGTCGGTGCTGCTGCCGCCCGCGGTCTCGTTGTTCGGCACGGCCAGGACGATCGAGGTGCCGGCCTGGTTCGACGCGGGGCCGGTCGGGGCCGTCGCGGTGGCCACGCCGTCCACCGCGCGTACGCGCCGCACCACGTCGCCGGCCGCCGGCGTGTCGACCAGAATCTCGGCCGGGGTGAGGATGCCTTTCGGCGCACCGCCGTCCTCAAGGACCTTCAGCGCCTCGTAGGCCGGCCCGGTCTTCGTCAGCGACGAGGACTGCGCCGTGCCGATCTGGATCCCGAAGAACGGAATGATCAGGGCGGTGAGGATGGCGACACCAGCACCGGCGGCGATCCAGCGGTGGCGCACCACCAGCGATGCCCATCTGGTCCAGAACCGGCTCGCGGTGTTCTCGTGCCGGATCCGCGGCCAGTCCACCCGCGGGCCGATGCCACCGAGCAGGGCGGGCAGCAATGTCGTTGTGACCGCCACACTGACCACCGGGATGAGCATTCCGCCGTAGCCGATGGAGCGCAGGAAGGGTACCGGGATGACGACCAGCGCGACCAGGCCGATTGCGACGGTGATGCCGCTGAACAGCACGGCGTGGCCCGCCGACGCCATCGAGGCCACGATCGCGTCGTGGTTCTCCCGGCCGTGGGCACGTTCCTCGCGCCAACGGGTGACGATCAGCAGCGAGTAGTCGATGGCGACACCGAGGCCGATCAGGGAGACGAGGAACTGCACCAGGAACGACACGTCCGCGAAGAAGGTCAGCCCCAGCAGGATCAGGAATGTTGACGTGATCGACACGGCCGCGACGAGCAGCGGCACCAGCGCGAGCATGGAGGCGAAGACGAACGCGAGGATCGCCAGGGCGCCGAGACCTGCGAGCAGGGTTTCGACCAGTACCCCCGGCCCCCCGTCGGCGCCGCCGTTGGTCGCGAGTTCGTCCATGCCGGTGACAGTCCCGGTCAGCGATGCCGGTGTGTGTGCGGCGAGCGACTTCTTCAGGTCGGGCAGGGTTGTGGACGCGAAGCTGGTCTGCGGTGGGTAGAAGACGTAGGCGAACTGGGCCCGCCCGTCGGCGGTGGTGAAGACGTTGTCGCCCGTGGCGGCCTTCCCGACGACCCGCACGCCATGCACGTCGTGTTCGACCGCGGCGAAGGTGTCCGTTGCCTGCTGGTCGTCGACCTTGTCGCCGGGTTTCGCCGCCAACACCAGGATGATCGGCGCTCCCTGACCCTCCGTGTGGTAGGTCGCGAGTATCTTCTGGGAGGTCTCGAAGCCGGGCTGGCCGGGTAGGGAGAAGTCGAAGGTCAGGCGTTTGGTGGTGGTGCCGGCTGTGAAGCCGCCGACAGCGAAGGCAACGATCCAGACAAGGATCACAAGACGACGGTGCCGGAGGCACCAGCGTGCGAGCGCCGGCATCGGCATCTCCCCACTCGCTAAGATGATCTGTGCTTACGCATGTTGACGTCGGTAACAGTACCACCAGTGATTGTGAAGCCAGTAACGGTTTGTCTGATGGGTGACCGATGGATGGCGCACGGTGATAGCGTCGAACCCCCCTTGCGGGAGCAGGTCTTCTATGCGTTTGCCCGCTTCGGTCCCGCCTGGGTGCGTTACGTTAAGACTACTGTTGGCTTCGGTGGTGTGAGCCCGGCCGGTGTGCGACTGCTGTCGGCTCTGCGACACCATCCGCATCCGCCCATCATGCGTGATCTTGTCGAGGATCTCGGAACGACCGCCCGGGCCGTCACCGGGCTCGTGGACACCCTCGAGCACGAGGGGCTGGTATGCCGTGCCCGGCATCCGAACGACCGCCGGGCGACGCTTATCACCCTGACGAGCAAGGGTGAACGGGTCGTGGACAGGCTCGGTCGTGAACACATCGAACGGGCATCGACGCTGTTCGACGCACTGTCCGCGCAGGATCAGGCCGACCTCGTGCGCATCCTCGGGCTGCTGGGCGACGAGCTGGCCGCGCGTGGGCAGGCCGTCGGGCACCAGGAGCCGGTC
>NZ_CAUVXG010000016.1:40321-62207 GCF_963555885.1 Protofrankia sp. Cr2 | reverse complement strand
GGACGCCAAGAGCCGGCCATGCGCTCCGCGCCGATCGACAACCCGTGAGAGCGCCCGGCAACAGAGACGTGGATCAAGGAGTGGGGCTGTGGGTGGTCGCCTGCCCTACGCGGTCGGGCGGCTGCGCAGGTAGGCGACGTAGTCGGCCGGGGCGCCGGCCCGCTCCGCTGCGTCAGCCATGATCGACACGTACCGTTTGGACGGTAGGCCGCCTTCGTACGCGTCCAGCACGTACGTCCAGGCCAGCGCCTCGCCGTCCAGCGTGGACACCCGGACGCGGATGCGGGTGTACAGGCCTGCGTCGGCACCCTCCCAGACGTCGAGTTGTCGCAGGTCACGCCGGTCGATGTCGTAGAGCATCACGTAGACGTGGGATCCGGGGGACTCGACGATCGAGGCGAGCGCGCCCTCCCAGCCGACGTCCTCGCCGCCGAAGGTGAGTCTCCAGCCGTGTATCCAGCCGGTCCCGATGACCGGAGCGCGCGGCGCGCGTTCCTTCATCTGGGCCGGATCGAGGTTGCTGCCGTAGGCGGCGTACATGGTCATGGCGTGCGTCTTTCGCGGGCTCTTTCGTCGCGACCGTCACCGTTCGTGCGACGGCATATCTCAAGAATCTCCACTGGCGTCTACCGTACCCACCTTCTGCCCGCCTGCGGTGGCGGGCCGGGCCGGGCCTGGCCGGCGGGGCTGACGCGCCAGCCAGGCGGGCCACCTTCCTCCGATTGTACGAAAGTCGCTCCGGTCCCAGCGGTACGGCGCGCGACGGGAGGCAAGATAGCTGGAGGGCCAAAGGCGGCGCGATGCTGTTCCTCGTGCGCCGCCGGAGGCCGCAGTCCCCGGCTAGCTGGCCAAAGGCGGCGCGATGCTGTTCCTCGTGCGCCGCCGGAGGCCGCAGTCCCCGGCTAGCTGGGCCAGAACTCGCCCACGGAAGGGAGCGCGTACGTGCCGCGAATCGTCATCCTCGGAGGAGGACCCGGAGGCTATGAGGCGGCGCTCGTCGGTGCCGAGCTCGGGGCATTTGTCACCCTCATCGATTCGGATGGGACGGGGGGCGCCTGCGTTCTGACTGACTGTGTTCCGTCCAAGACCTTGATTGCCACATCAGCGGCGATGACCGCACTGGAAGCGGCGCCCTCGCTCGGCGTTCGGCTACGTGACGGGGGCTTCGTGCTGCCCGAAGCGGGCTGGGATGCCCGCGCGACACCGGGCCCTGGGCTCCCCGCCGGCGTCAGCGTTGACATTGAGCGGGTCTATGCCCGGGTGCGTGGGCTGGCGCAGGCGCAGTCCCGGGACATCGAGACCCGGCTGGAGAAGGAGGCTGTCCGGGTCGTGCACGCCCACGGGCGGCTGGTCGGTCCGCATGCCGTCGAGATCGATTCCGGCGAGGCATTCTTCGGTGACATCGTGCTGATCGCCACCGGCGGGTCGCCGAGGATCCTGCCGGCGGCGATACCCGATGGTGAGAGAATTCTCACTTGGCGCCATCTCTACGACCTCGACAGGCTGCCCGAACATCTGATCGTGGTCGGCTCTGGCGTCACCGGCGCCGAGTTCGCCAGCGCCTACCGGGCGCTCGGTGCGCAGGTGACGCTTGTCTCCTCCCGTGACCGGGTACTGCCCGGTGAGGATCCCGACGCGGCCCGGGTGCTGGAGGATGTCTTCCAGCGCAGGGGCGTCACGGTGCTGGGCCGGTCCCGGGCAACGGCGGCCCGCCGGGTCACCGGCGGTGTGGAAGTGGATCTCGACGACGGCAGGATCATCAGCGGCAGCCACGTCCTGATGGCGGTCGGATCGGTACCGCGAACCTCCGACATCGGCCTGACCGACGTCGGGATTCGGCTGAGCGCCACCGGTCACATCGAGGTCGACCGGATGTCGAGAACGTCGGTGCCCGGCGTGTACGCCGCCGGTGACTGCACAGGTGTACTGCCGCTGGCGTCCGTCGCCGCCATGCAGGGCAGGATTGCGATGTGGCATGCGCTCGGTGAGGCGGTCACCCCACTGCGGTTGGGCACCGTGTCGTCGAACGTCTTCACCGAACCGGAGATCGCGACCGTCGGCATCTCCCAGCGGATGATCGAATCAGGCGCGGTTGCTGCTCACACGACGGTCCTCCCGCTCGCCCGGAACCCGCGTGCGAAGATGGAGGCCGTCACTGACGGCTTTGTCAAACTGTTCTGCCGGCCCGGTAGCGGCAGCATCCTGGGCGGGGTCATCGTGGCGCCGCGGGCGTCGGAACTGATCTTTCCGGTGTCGCTGGCGGTCGCCAATGGTCTGACTGTCGACCAGGTCGCCCACACGTTTGCGATCTATCCGTCGGTTTCGGGATCCTTGTCCGAAGCCGCACGGATCGCCATCCCCCGTGACCTGTTCGCGGGGTTTTAGAGCGTTGTCCAACGGATGGTTACCTGGTCAGCCTTGACCATCGATGGCCTCGTCTTCCTCGGGTGGGAAGACCGGTGGAAAACCGTGTTGGACGAGGCGTCGGTTGCGGAAATGACCGGCGGTGGCGAATCCGATCCCTACCGCCGCAGCCAGTAGGAAGATCGAAATGGTGAGCCGGACCTCCAGCCGCCCGGGTAGCAGTGCGAACACGATCGCGAACGGCAGCATCAGCAACGGTGGGCGGGACGCCTGCCGCAGCCGCCACCGCGGACCGGTCAGATCGTGCGACACCCATGGCGTGTACTGAGGCGGCAGCGTCCCACCCACCAGGTAGTACACCCGACCGGTCAGGGGCGGACGCGACTGCCGGCCGGGCAGCGGGCTGGCGGGCAGCGGGCCGCCGGATTCCGGTGGGTCCAGGTGGTCTGCGGGAGTCCTCTTGCTGCCAGCGTCCATGGGACCAGCCTACGAACAGAACAGAACAGTCCATCCGGGGTCCCCGTGCCGCGCTGAAAGCACCGCACGGGGAACGCGTTGCTAGTCCTTGATCTCACAGAGGACGGCACCGCTGGAGACGACGCCGCCGACGGTCGCGGCGAGCCCGGTCACGGTGCCTGCCCGATGCGCGGTGATCGGCTGCTCCATCTTCATCGCTTCCAGGACGACGACGAGGTCGCCAGGCTCGACCGGGTCGCCGTCACTGACAGCGACCTTGACGATGGTGCCCTGCATGGGGCTGGTCAGCGCGTTGCCGGTGACGGCACGTGCGGTTTTCGATCCGGAACGTCGCCGAGGTGGCGCCGTCTGGCCGGGCGCCGGGCCGGCCGTGGCTCCGAAGCCCGCGGGCAGGACGACCTCAAGGCGTCGGCCACCGACCTCGACCACCACCGACTCCCGTTCCGCCGGCCCGGTGTCGGCATCCACCCCGCCGGTGAAGACCGGGATGGTGTTGTCGAACTCGGTCTCGATCCAGCGGTTGTGCACGCGGAACGGCTCGGTCGCGTCGGCCGGTGCGAACGCCGGATCCCGTACGACGGCGCGATGGAACGGCAGCACCGTGGCCATGCCGTCGACGACCATCTCGTCCAGGGCGCGGCGGGCGCGCTCCAGCGCTTCGGTCCGGGTCGCGCCGGTGACGATCAGTTTGGCGAGCAGCGAGTCGAAGGCGCCGCCGATGACGGCGCCGGATTCGATGCCGGCGTCGACCCGTACGCCCGGGCCGGTGGGCGCGACGAACCGGGTGACCGTGCCTGGGGCCGGCAGGAAATTACGCCCCGGATCCTCGCCGTTGATGCGGAACTCGATCGAGTGCCCCCGCGGTGCCGGGTCTGCCGGGTCGAGTGCTTCGCCTTCGGCGATGCGGAACTGTGCACGGACGAGGTCGACGCCGCTGGTCTCCTCGGTGACCGGATGCTCGACCTGCAGCCGGGTGTTGACCTCGAGGAAGCTGATCATGCCGTCGCGGGCGACGAGGAATTCGACCGTGCCCGCGCCCACGTAGCCGGCCTCCCGGCAGATGGCCCGAGACGCTTCATAGAGTGACGTGCGTTGTTCCTCGGTGAGGAACGGAGCCGGGGCCTCTTCGACGAGTTTCTGGTAGCGCCGCTGCAACGAGCAGTCCCGGGTGCCGACGATGACGACGGTGCCGTGGTTGTCGGCGAGGATCTGGGTCTCGACGTGGCGTGGCTGGTCCAGGTAGCGCTCGACGAAGCACTCGCCCCGACCGAAGGCTGCGGTGGCCTCCCGCACTGCGCTTTCGAAGAGTTCGGGCAGGTCGTCGGCATTCCACGCGACCTTGAGCCCGCGCCCGCCGCCACCGAAAGCAGCTTTGATGGCGACCGGCAGGCCGTACTGATCCGCGAACGCCACGACCTCCGCGACGCCGGCGACCGGGTCGGCCGTGCCGGGCGCGAGCGGAGCACCCACTGCCAGGGCGATGTGCCGGGCGGCGGTCTTGTCACCCAGGCGCCGGATGGCCTCGGGCGGTGGGCCGATCCAGGTCAGGCCCGCGGCGACGACCGCGTCGGCGAAGTCTGCGTTTTCCGAGAGGAACCCGTACCCGGGGTGGACGGCGTCGGCGCCACTCACCCGAGCGAGGTCGAGAATCTTGTCTATCCGTAGATAGGAGTCGCCCGGTGTGCTGCCCGAAAGGGCATACGCTTCGTCGGCAATGCGGACGTGGAGCGCATCGATATCGGGTTCGGCGTACACCGCGACACTTGCGTATCCGGCGTCCCGGCACGCGCGGATGACCCGGACAGCGATCTCTCCCCGGTTGGCGATGAGGATCTTACGCACGTTTCTCCCGTCCTCGTTCAGCGTGGCGGAGTCTAGACGTCCCTCGGCGGTTCAGGGACCTCGCATCTATGGCCGACAGCGGGTGTTCAGTGGGCGTTCCGCGTTCCGCGTTCCGGACCACGGGTTGCAAGCTGTGGACCGTGGGTTACCAGTCGGCTCTAGTGCGGACACCCTGCGTGAAACCGGTTTGCCGCCACGCATTCGGGCCGGAATGTACGTCCTGGCGGAACGTCGCGGCCCGGTCGGTCCAACCCGACGGCGCCGCCGGCTCGGGCGGTGGCACCGCTGCTCGCAGGCGGACCACCGCGACCAACGCGGCGATCTCCTCGGCGGATGCGTTCGCCGGCACAAGCCGCAGATATGGGTGGGCCTGGCCGTCGCCACTGTTATCCACCGGACGCTCCCTTCCTTCCTTCACGAACGTGAGCTGTGCACTTACAGGGCCAAAGGGCGCACGACGATCGTCAGATCGCGCGCCCGGAGGCTGCCTCTAAAGCGGAATGTTTCCATGCTTCTTGGGCGGGAGCGACTCCCGCTTGGTCCGCAGCAGCCGCAGTGCCCGAATCACTTCGCGGCGGGTGACCGACGGTGTGATCACCGCATCTACGTACCCGCGTTCGGCGGCTATGTAGGGCGTGGCGAAGTGCTGGGTGTAGTCCGCGATCAGTTCCGCGCGGCGGCTTTCCGGGTCAGCGGCGGACGCGAGCTCCCGGCGGTAAATGATGTTCACTGCGCCCTGGGCACCCATCACCGCGATTTCCGCGGTCGGCCAGGCCAGGTTGATGTCGGCCCGCAGGTGCTTCGACCCCATGACGTCATATGCACCGCCGTAGGCCTTTCGGGTGATGATGGTCACCTTCGGGACCGTGGCCTCGGCATAGGCGTAGATGAGCTTTGCGCCCCGACGGATGATCCCGTTCCACTCCTGGGAGGTACCGGGCAGGAAGCCGGGTACGTCGACGAAGGTGAGTATCGGGATGCTGAATGCGTCACAGGTGCGGACGAAGCGTGCCGCCTTCTCGCTGGCATCGATGTCGAGGGTACCGGCGAAATGCATCGGCTGGTTGGCGACCACGCCCACCGAACGCCCGTCGACCCGTCCGAAGCCGCAGATCATGTTCTGCGCGAACTGGGCGTGCACCTCGAGGAAGTCGCCCTCGTCGAGCACGTATTCGATCACTGTGTGCATGTCGTAGGGGGTGTTGGGCGAGTCCGGGATGAACACGTCCAGCTCGGCGGTGACCTCCGCCTGCACATCGGTCACCTCGGCGAAGCCGGGCGGGTCGGTCATGTTGTTCGACGGCAGGAACGACAGCAGCGCCTTGGCGGTTTCCAGGCAGTCGAGCTCGTCCGCGGCCTGGAAGTGGGCGACACCACTGCGGGAGTTGTGCGTGTGCGCGCCGCCCAGCTCCTCCATGCCGACGTCCTCGCCGGTCACGGTTTTGATGACGTCCGGGCCGGTGATGAACATGTGGCTGGTTTTGTCGACCATCAGCGTGAAGTCGGTGATGGCGGGGGAGTAGACGGCACCGCCGGCACACGGACCCATGATCAATGAGAGCTGCGGGACGACGCCCGATGCCATCACGTTGCGATAGAAGATCTCGCCGTAGAGCCCGAGCGAGACCACGCCCTCCTGGATGCGCGCGCCACCCGAGTCGTTGATGCCCACCACCGGGCAGCCGGTCTTCAGCGCCAGGTCCATGACTTTCACGATTTTCTCGCCGAAGACCTCGCCCAGGCTGCCGCCGAAAACGGTGAAGTCCTGGCTGAACACACACACCTGGCGACCGTCCACGGTGCCGTAACCCGTTACCACCCCGTCACCGTAGGGACGGTTCTGCTCGAGTCCGAAGTCATGCGCGCGGTGTCGGGCGAACGCGTCCGTCTCGACGAACGACCCGGGGTCGAGGAATGCCTCGATTCGCTCACGGGCTGTCATCTTGCCCTTGGCGTGCTGGGCGTCGACGGCCCGTTGGGAGCCGGCGTGTACCGCTTCGTCGTTGACCCGCTTCAACTCGGCGATCTTGCCGGTGGCCGTCAGGAGATCGGGTACCGAACCCTGCACGGGGTTGTCAGCGGGAACAGGAAGTACCATGCCGGGCAGCGTACGGCGGGTACGGTCCCACGTGCTCGATTCGCGCGCGGACGGCACAAACCCGCGCCCGCGCCCGCGCGCGACGCGTCGGCATCCCCGCCCGCCAACCTGAGGTCAGCCAACCCGAGGTCAGCCAACCCGAGGTCAGCCAACCTGACGCTCGCCGACATAACGCCCCGGTAACACGTTCGTCGGTGGCACCCTGGCTGACATGCGGACATCGAAGGCACAGCCGCGGCGGCTGCCACTGGACGCCGGTCTGTTGGCGGCAGCTCTCGCCGGCGACGGCCTGGACGTACAGGTCGTCGGGGAGACCGGCTCGACCAATGCCGATCTGGTGGCGGCCGCGAAAGCCGGTGCCGGCGAAGGACGGGTGCTCGTCGCCGAGCTGCAGTGGGCGGGCCGTGGGCGCCTGGAGCGGTCCTGGGTTTCACCGGCGGGCGCGGGACTCACGTTCTCGGTGCTGCTCCGGCCCACCGTGCCGGCCGGAGCGCTCGGCTGGCTGCCGCTGGTCACCGGCGCCTCGCTGGTCTCCACGCTGCGCCGGTCGGCGGGCATCCCGGCCGTTCTCAAGTGGCCGAACGATGTCCTGGTGGACGGCGCGAAGCTGGCGGGAATCCTCGCCGAGGCTGTTCCCTGCCAGTCCGCAACGGCCGCGGTGATCGTCGGGGTCGGCCTGAACGTCGATACGGATGCCGATGAGCTGCCCCCGGGAGCAACCAGCGTGGCGCTCTGTCAGCAGCGGGCATCGCGCCCGGCCGTGGGCCGGGGTGAACTGCTGATCGAGCTGCTGCGGGAAGTCGCTGGCACATACCGGGCCTGGCTGGCCGAGCCGGCCCGCGCCGTCGACGCTTACCGCTCGGTGTGTGCGACGCTCGGCCGGGCGGTGCGGGTCGACCTGCCCGACGGCGCCGTCGTCGTGGGCACCGCCACCGACGTGGACGTCCACGGTCGTCTTGTCGTGGACGGCCGGGCGTTCGCAGCGGCGGACGTTGTTCACCTGCGCTGACGCCGAGCCGGTCGACCCTCGGGCCCGCCCGGTGCGGTGATGGTGAGACGATCGGTCGTGTGGGATTTCCAGAGAGCATTCTGACCAGTGACGAAGAGGTCGTCCTTCACCTCCATCCGCACTGGATCAGGCTGGCCGCGCCGGTCAGCGCGTTTGTCGTGGTTCTCGGCCTGACTTTGTTCGGTGTACTGGCGATACCAGCGGGCTCGTTCCAGCACGCGGCGCAGTGGCTCCTCATTGCGGCAGCGGCGATCCTGCTCCTTTTCACCAGTCTGCGGCCGTGGTTGCGATGGATCACGACGAGTTATGTGGTGACGACGGAACGCGTTGTCATCCGGACGGGAATTTTTTCCCGCACGGGTCGTGACATCCCGCTCCAGCGGCTCAACGATGTCTCGTTCCACCATTCGTTCGCCGAGCGCCTCCTGGGCTCCGGCACGCTGACCATCGAAAGCGCCGGCGAGCGGGGTCAGGTGGTGCTGGCGAACCTGCCGCGGGTCGAAGAGGTGCATGCAACCCTCTACCGGTTGGTCGAGGCCCTCGACGTTCGTCGCCGAGGGCCGGCCGGCGCCGATGCGGACGCCGATGGCTATGGCCATAACCGGTAGGTGCTCGGCCGGTAGGTGGCCGGGCGCTCTCAGGTCAGCGGCTCGAACCGCTTCCACCACTGGTAGAGGGTTGCCGCGTCGGTGTCCGCGGCGCCGAAGCTGACCAGGTCCAAGTCGTAGCTCCAGAACATCACAAATTGCCCACTGTGGTAGTAGCACAGGAGCGCGCCGACATCGATGCTGGAATCGCCGTCCACCTGCCAGGTTCCGACGCTGGAACGGCCGTTCCGGCAGGAGCCCTCGTTGTCGATCTGGGAGGAGCGGTAGTCGACGTCGTTGCGTAGGGATCTGGCGGTGTAGTAATGAAACGCGATCACGGTTGTGCCGTTACTCGCCGTACATGTCAGCGACGCGTCGATGTCGGCGTCCTCGGCATCCGGATTCGCCTTGCAACCGGTCATCTCGGCGGGATCGAGCAGTGCCCGCAGCCTGCGTTGGGCCACGGTCAGTCCATCGGCGGTACCGCGGGCCGATGGTGAAGCCGACGCTGATGCAGACGAGGTGGGCCGCGACGTGTCGGCCGGTCCGGTCGGGATCGCCGGCAGGGTCCGGCTTGCGGTCGGGCCGGGGGCGGGTTTATCCGAACTGGTCATGGTAAGTGCGATCACCGGGATGCCGACGGCGAGGGCCAGTAGCGCGACGATCATTCCGATCATGACGGCGGGTCGCCGCCTTGGCGGCCGCTGCTGCGGCGGTCCGCCCATCGGACCTGGTGGATACCCGCCCGGTGGTGGATACCCGCCCGGTGGTGGATACCCACCTGATGGCGGATACGGACCCGAGGGTGGCTGTTCGCCGAACGGGTAGTGGACGGTCGGCGGATACTGATCCCGGGGTGCGGACGGGTTGGGACCACCGGCCATGGCGGCGGCGGACGCCGGCAGGACGCGGGTGGCATAAGGGGCCGGTTCCGGTCTTACGGCGGGTCCGGCGGGCGTGGTGGTCACGGTGCGCAGAGCGCCCAGCGCTATCGCGGCCTGGGGGTCGTCGGCGGGCCTAGGCTGGATGCCGGTCATCTCCGCCAACAGTGCCGAAACCCGTGGGATGCGGGTCGATCCGCCGACAAGGAAGATTGCGGTGAGCTCGCCGGGTCGGACCCCCGCGCTCTGCGCTGTGCGGATCAACTCCGTCACGGTCGCGCGTAAGTCACCTTCGATCGACGCTTCCAGGTCCGTCCGGGTGACCTCGATGTCACCGATGGTTCCGCCTACCGCGACGGTGTGGCCGGTGGTTGTCGACAGTGCTTCCTTGGCGGCCACGACCTGCTGGCGTAGCTGGTGGTGGCGCTGGCGCGCGGATGGACTCAGGTCGGCCCACAGCGCGTCCCACGCACGTGAGTCGACGGTGCGTGCGCGTTCCGCGACCCGGCGGAGGAGGATGTCGTCGATGTCTTCGCCGCCGAAGGCGGGATTGCCGCCGGGTTCCCCGCGGATCTCGAATCCGTTGGGTGTCGCGGTGAGAATCGTTGTCGCGAGGGTTGTGGCGCCCAGGTCGTACACGGCAACGGCCGCGCCCGCGCGGATGCCGGCCGGATCGGCATGCCAGCGGGCCGCCGCGATCGGTTCCGGGAGCAGCACGATGTCGGTGAGGCCCGCCCTGGCAGCTGCCGCCCGGAGTTTATCGATCTCCGTGGGCGTCCAGCGGACCGGCGCGGTGAGGACAACCTGACCCGGCGGTGGGCCCGGGGCGTGGCGGCTCGCCTCGTGCAGGACCTGGCGCAGGATGGCGGCGATCAGTTCGATCGTCGGGATGGTCGTCCCGGCGAGCTGGACCTGGTCGGTCGTCTCCAGGGCACGCAATGGATGGCGCTGCGCGCGGCCGGGATGCGCGGCCGCGACGTCCACGGCCGCGGTACCGGTCAACAGCCGGCCGTCATTACTCAGAGTGACAACTGCTGGCATCGGCCCGAGCCGCAGCAATTCCCCGCGGCCGTCCATGTCGACGCAGGCGGAGGTCCAGCCCGTGCCGATGTCGACCGCGAGTGTCAGGCCGCTTGCCACATCTCCCCCGCATCCTCGGATGTTCTCGAGCCTGCGGCGGCACGAGAGCGGTCATTATCGCGCGCCTGGAAAAACCGTCCCGATCCGGTGCTCGCGGTGCTCCGGGATCAGGTCGTCTGCTGCTCGGCTAGTGCTCGGGGAGCTGCGGCCTGCGGGCGCGCGATCTGACGATCGTCGCGCACCCTTTGGTCCGCTTGGCCGTGGACGGCATAGGGAACGATGAGATCGTCGACGATCCGTTCCATGAACGCGGCGTCCACGACCTCACCGGAGAGCAGAATCCGTTGCAGGATGAGTGCCGGTCCGAGCTCGATGAGCATCGTATGGTCAGCACCGGCGCCGATCTCCCCGCGGGCGATACCGCGATGCACGATGACATCGGACGCGGCTTTGCGTTGGGCGAGAAGACCATTACGCAGAGCGTCCCGCAGTTCGGCATTACGGGGCATTTCGGATACCAGCTCGGCGATGATTCTGCCGCGATCGTCGCCGATGGCATCCCGATACGAGGAGAGGAACGCCAGCATGTCCGTGCGGAACGAGCCGGTGTCGGGCACAGGTACGGACTGCTCGGCCATAGTCGTGATCGCGTCCATGACCAGGGCGACCTTGGAGGGCCAACGACGGTAGATCGTGGCCTTACCGGCTTTCGCTCGGGTGGCCACCCTGTCCATGGTGACCCCGTCGTAGCCGACCTCGGCGAGTAGCTGGAGGGTGGCGCGACGGATTGCGCTGTCCCGTGACTCATCCCGCGGACGACCCCCGGGACGGGCATCAAGCGTAGGCCGCACCACGGCGTCCCCCTGTGACCTAGGTTTTCTGAGGCCCTCGGCAGCGCACAACATGATCACGCCGCCTTCCGCCAACGGGTCTCAACCGAACGCGTGTCATCCGGTGACCGTCGACGCGTTCCGTTTGCCGTCCCAAGCCGCGACGCCGACGAGAAGGAAACGTGCGGGCTCGTTCGAGAGCGTAGCGCATCCCAGGCTGACAGGAACCAATCAGTACCGGAACGTCGGTTCCTGTTCCGATACTGATTGGCTGCATCGGCTTGGCTATCGCGGCTACGGCCTAGGCGCGGCCGGCCGGCTCGGGGACGCTGTGCCGACGCTGCGCATCGGCTGCGGCGTGCACCAGTGCTTTCGGGTCGTCGGGATGCAGGAACACCCACCGCTTGTATGCCCAGAATCGGAAGATGGTGCCGAGCCCGGTGCCGACCACGTTTGCGGCCAGGTTGAGCTCAAGCACACCGTGCAGGTTCAGAACATGGCTGGCAAACCCGACGCATCCCAGGGCGATTGCCAGACCCATGGCGTTGAAGATGATGAAAAGGGTGTATTCACGTCGTAGGCCCGTCCGGGCCCGGTGCGTGAACGACCAGTGCCGGTTGCCGACGTAGGCGCAGGTCGCGGCCACGATGGTGGACACGGTTTTCGCACCGATCGGGTCCATGCCGACAAGCCCGTGGCACAGGTTGAAGACAAGGACGTCAATGGCGTAGCAGGCGGCGCCGATCACGCCGAACTTCATCATCTCGTGGTCGAGTGCCTGCCAACGTGACTGCTTCACGCTGGCCTCCACCGGTGCCACGCTCACTTCGGATGCTGTTGACCGATATGTGTCACCGGCTGAGCCTACAGACGGCTTCCACCGACTCATCCGCCACCCCCCTAGTACGTGGGGCCGCCGGCCGTGCGAGCACATTCATGATCGCGTGACCGTCGGCCTGTCAGGTCCTTGGCGCCGCCGGCGACCGGAAAAATCATGATTAAGTCACCCTTGGCTGAATTAGTACCCGATCAACGGCCCTTGAGAGCCCCGATCCCCCTTCCGATGCTTCGCGGGACAGCGAAAGCCCGGCATACGAGCGGACCCCGAGCTGTGCACGAAACGGTAGTCCGGGCGGCGATCTCACAGGCACGGGCCGGCTGCGGACGGGTGCGCCGACAGTTGTGGCCGGGCGGGAACGCCCGACACGCGATCGTCGGATCGTCCGCTGGGCCGATCCCTTGCGGCAAGTATGCCCCCTGCTTCGTTTGGTGACTCGATCGCGGCTCCGGTTGTGGCGACGTGGGTTCCGTTCCACTAGATCAACTGTGCTGTGCGCTGCGCTGTGCTGAGCGTGGCTGTGATGGCGACAGGCACCGCCGTGGTGCGTACTGGTGGCGAAAGCGGCGCGGTCGCGTCATCCTTGTTCCGGCCGGCTGTGGTGACGGCCCGCCTCGTGGTGTCCCGGAGTGTGCTCGACCGGGTCGCGGCGGGGCGGCGTGCCGCACCGGTGGGTTCCCGGCGACGCTGCCGTGCACGAGCGGACGAACGTGGTTCTGTTGTGTCCACCGCGCCGATGGAGGTTGCACCACGATGACCATGGTCGACAGCCGAGGCTCAGTGCGGGTCGAAGGCTCACGCACCGCCGAAGGCTCACGCACCGCCGCCGCCCACATGGGTCCCGTCGATCATTCGCGCACCGCCACGGATTCGATGGTGGAGCGTGCCGGGGCCTTCGCGGCCGCACGTCAGGTCGGTGGCGCGCAGATGCGGGCGCGCCCGGCCAGACCTACCACCGGTGTCGCCGTCCTGGCCTGTATGGACGCTCGCCTGGACGTCCATGCGCTGCTGGGTCTCGCTGAGGGCGACGCGCATGTCCTGCGAAACGCCGGCGGTGTGGTCACCGACGATGTGATCCGCTCGCTGGCGGTCAGCCAACACGAACTCGGCACAACGGAGATCATCCTGTTGCATCACACCCAGTGTGGGATGATGACCATCACCGACGATGGATTTCGGGAAAAGCTGTTCGAACACGCGGGGTTCCGGCCGGCCTGGCCCGTCCACACCTTCACCGATCTTGAGATGAGTGTCCGGGCGTCCATCGCGCGACTTCGCTCCAATCCCTTCCTCGTCACCTCGAGGTCGGTTCGCGGCTTCATCTACGACGTGGCGAGCGGCGCACTGCACGAAGTTGCCGGGTGATCGTTCTGGGGCCGCCGGCCGCGCGGGAGGAGCCATGATCGCGCGGCCTTTGGCCGGGTGAACGTTCTGGGGCCGCCGGCCGCGCGGGAGGAGCCATGATCGCGCGGCCTTTGGCCGGGTGAACGTTCAGGGGCGCCCCGTCAGGCGGGCCGGCCCAAGGCGTGGTAGGACCAGCCGGCCGCGCGCCATGCGGCCGGGTCCAGGGCATTACGGCCGTCGATGACGATCGTTCCGGCGACCACCCGGGTGAGCATGGCGGGGTCGAGTTCACGGAACTCGCTCCACTCGGTGAGGTGCAGCAGGATGTCGGCGCCGGCCGCAGCGTGGACGGCGTTGTTCGCGTAGGTCAGCTGGGGGTGGGCGGCGCGGCAGTTGGGGATCGCCGCCGGGTCGTAGACGGTGACCGTGGCGCCGGCGCGGTGTAGGGCGCCCGCGACGTCGAGGGCCGGCGAGTCGCGGATGTCGTCGGAGCTGGGTTTGAACGCGGCTCCGAGAACGGCGATCTTCTTGTTGGCGACCGTCCCGCCCAGCAGCCGGGTGGTCAGGCTCACGGTTCTGGCGCGCCGACGCGAGTTGATGGCGTCGACCTCTGCGAGAAAGTCAAGCGCCCGGCCGACGCCGAGCTCGTCCGCGCGGGCCTGGAAGGCACGGATGTCCTTGGGTAGGCAGCCCCCACCGAAGCCGAGACCGGCGTGCAGGAACCGCCCGCCGATGCGACTGTCGTAGGACAGCGCGCTGGACAGGTCGGTGATGTCCCCACCGGTGACCTCGCAGATCTCCGCCATCGCGTTGATAAACGAGATTTTGGTTGCGAGGAACGCGTTCGAGGCGAGTTTGACGAGTTCCGCAGTGGGATAGTCGGCGACGACAACCGGCACACCGGCGTTGATGAGGGCGGCGTAGACGCGGCGCAGGACCGCCTCGGCGATCCGGGCCCGGGCCGGGTCGGGTCGCAGACCGAAGACCAGGCGGTCGGGCCTCAGGGTGTCGTCAATGGTGAAGCCCTCGCGCAGGAACTCCGGGTTCCACGCGAGTTCCACGGCGGGGGCCTCGGCGTCGAGCCGTTCCGCCAGCCGCATGGCTGTGCCGACGGGCACGGTGGACTTTCCGACGACGAGCGCCCCCGGCCGGATTCCGGCTTTCAGCAGCCCGGTGAGCGCGGCGTCGACATGGCGCATGTCGGCCGCGTGTGTCCCGGGCAGTTGTGGAGTCCCCACACAGATGAAGTGGACGTCCGCGGTGGCGGCCGCGTCCGCCACCGCGGTGGTGAAACGCAGGCGGTGAGCCTCCAGGTTCTTACGTAGGAGCTCCTCCAGCCCTGGTTCGAAGAACGGCGTCTCGCCGGCGGCGAGACGACCGATCCTGACCGGGTCCACATCGACGCCGACCACGTCGAATCCCAGCTCCGCCATGCAGACCGCATGGGTCGCGCCCAGGTAGCCGGTACCGATGACGCTCAGACGCAGATCGCTCGAGACTGCCATCTACACCCCAGCCCCGCTCCTTCATCCACGCTCCTATTGCCGGTCGCTCTTATACCCGGTGTTCGGGCGTCGCGAACGGGACCCGCGTGCCATTGCATTGCTTCCTGGGCGTCGATCGCCTAGAAAAAAGATCCACAACAGGCCAGGGCGTGTCTGATGAATCTTCGATCGCATCGACCAACATCCATCAGACACGCCCTAGTGGCGAGCGTTGACTCCGGATGGGTCACCGCAGCGGCACACCGAGACGACGGGTGCCCGCTGGGGTGTGTTCTGACACACCGAATGTTGCTGTCGGTGCGTCAAAGGCTGCTCCAAGTATTCCGGGTATCGGTCCGCAGACAGCCGTGACACGCTCCGCGGTGACCCGGCGGTCAAGGAGGGCGTGGTCGAGGTTTCGACAGACAACGAGCGACGCCCCGGCGGCCAGGGGACCGAGTAGCCCGGCGAGAAGCCCCTGCGGCGTGTTATATCCAGCCGTCGTCAGGATGCGGTCGTGTTCGGAGAGGTCCCAGGCCCTGGAGTAGTAGGCAGCCAGTCGCACCAGAATCCGCTGGTTTGCCGGTGGGCGTGGTGGCGTGAATCGGTCGCCATGGGCGAGAACCTCCCCGGCGAAGTCGAGTACTCCCGGCGCGGGCCGGGCGAGCCGTCCGCCCATCGGGCGCAATGACAGGGCGACGACGTCGTCCTGCTCGCCCGCCGCGAGCGCGGCGTCGGCCGCCTGCTCGGTCAGGAACACCGCCGCCACGGGATCGCCCTGATCATCGGTATCGGTATCGGTATCGGACCGGGTGACGGTGACGTGCGCGCCGGACGACCACGCCGCGAGGAGCACCACCGCAGTCTGCCAGTGCGGTGGCAGCGCGATGCGGATCGTGTCTCCCACAGCGATCCCGAGCGTGTCGACGAGTAGGTTCGCGGTCTTGGCAACCCAGTTGTCCACGGTGGCTGCGGACAGTTCGGTCCGCTCGCCGGTGGCATCGTCATAGAACGTCAGCAGTGGACGCGCCGAGTCGGCACGCACCCGGTGGGCGAGCAGTGCGGCGATCCCGTCCGCGCCGGCGCTCCCGCCCGCGCCAGCGGTGTCGAAAGCGTCCGGCGGTATGGCGGCGAGCGCGGCATCCAGAACAGGGTCCACCACGCCGTGGAGCGGACGTCCCGCCGGAGACGCCGATGCGGGCGACGTTGATGATGTCATTGGACGTTCACGGTAGTTGACATCTCAGGGGACGCGGCGCGTGAATCGCGGTCACGGCGTGCAGGATGTGTCCGCCGGTGCGATCTTGGGCGGCGGAGACGGGGCAGCTGCTGAGCCGGGGACAGCGGGAGGGGTACCGGCGGAGCTGGTGCTGGGTATACCCCGGGAGCCGGCCGGCGGCGTCTGCGCGCCGGTCACGCCCGTGAAGGAGGCCCCGAGCACGACGACGAGGCCGTTTCTGATCGTCGGGTCCTCAATCGTCTGCGATCCGGTGATCAGACCCGACAGCGCGCGTGCCGCGTCCTCCTGCCCGGCCGGGTAGCGGATCTCTGTGACGACCTGCCCTGCCGAGCCGGTGGTGGGACGCAATGATCCGGCGAATCCCATCGCGCCGAGTGTCGTGGTCGTCTGTGCAGCCAGGCCCGAACGGCCGGTCCTGTTCCGGACTTCGGCGATGGTCACCTGGCTCGGCGGTAGCGTCGGACTACCGGTTGCGCCCGCGGGGGCGTCGCTGCCGGTCGCGGGTCGAAGCGGCGCGAGGACCTGCCAGAGCCCGACCGGCTCGTAGAACAGCACGTTGCCGTGTGGGGGGACGGTGCCCTGCTCGTCGGTGGCGCCCTCTGATTTCAGTGGTACATGGGTAGGGATCGTGATGAACTTCACTTTTCCGCCGCCGAGGCCACTCAGCCGCTGCGCCAATTTGATCATAGCGCCGTTTTCGGTGAGGCCGTTGTCAACCTTGAGTGATCCGCCGACGGCGCCGATCAATTGTGTGATCTTGATGGGGTTGGTCAGCACGCCTGCGCTGGTTGCCTTCTCGAGCAGCTTGGACAGGAACTGTTGCTGGCGGGCGACGCGGTAGGTCTCATCCGGCAGGGCGTGGCGGGTGCGGACGAAGGCCAGTGCCTGGTCGCCGTTGAGGTGGTTGATGCCGAACTTTCCGCGCCACTGGGAGAAGTTGTCGTGGAGGTTGGTCGTGCCGCCTCCGGGTAGCTGCGCGACGCAGACGTCCACCCCGCCGACCGCGTCGGTCATGGCCTTGAATCCGGCCAGATCGATCGAGATGAAATGATCGATCTTGAGGCTGGTCAGGTTCTCCAGCGTACGGGTGAGCCCCTCGATGCCACCGTAGGACAGGACGTTGGTCAGCTTGTCCTTCCCGTCATGGGGGGTTTGCGCGATGCCGGGGGCTACGGTCACGAGCGTGTCCCGGGGAAACGACAGCAGGGTGACCGAAGCGTCCGTGCCGAAGTGGGCGATGATCGTGGTATCCGAGCGGACCCCGTCGACCTGGCCGTACTCACCATGGGTGCCGGCCCGGCTGTCGTCGCCGAGCAGCAGGATGTTCATCTCGCCCGGTCGCTCGGGCGGGCGGTCACCAGCGGGTGACCACGCGACTCCGGTAACCGAGTCGTCGAAGTAGCGGTATGCCGCCCACCCGACGGAACTGACGGCGAGCACGACCAGTGACAGCGCGGCCGCCGCGCCGACGGATAACGTCCGAAGCGGCGAGCGTCTCGGGCGGCGCCGCATGTTCAGCGGACGCCGTGGGCTCAGCTCTGGCGGCAACGCCGGCCGGCGTATGGATCTGCCACTCACCGGCTTTTTCGAACCTCCTCGCACCTCGCGATCTACGTGCCCCAGCCCCGCTCCTTGATCCGCGTCCCTATTGCCGGGCGCTCTAAAGCTGTTTTGACGTTGCCATGAGACGCAGGCCACCCCACTACCGGGTGCCTGAAACAACTAACGGTAACATTGAAACTACTCGATATGGTCGCCAACGGTCATCGAGAAGTAACGCGATCACGGTTGGTAGTAGGCCGACGGTCGCGCGATCGTGGATTCTTCGCGCGGCCGGAGATCCCAGGGGTCACGTGTACCAGGTGTTAGAAGGTGCAGCTTGCGGTCAGTTCAGTAGCGGTCACCGCTGGTGTCGCGGGGGGCGGACTCGGCGTCGGCGAGCGGTTCGCGGATCCCGTTCCACCCTTAGCTGGGTCACTTTCCGTAGTCGGAGCGGATGCCGCGGCCTGGGCCTCGACCCCGTTGAAGTCAGTACCGATCACCAGGGTGACGCGCGTGCCCGCTGACCGGTCTTCGCGCAGCTCCACCCCGGGAATCGCGGTGGCCAGCGTATGCGCCGCCGCGAGCCCGTCCGGGCCGTAGCGCACGAGCGAGGTCTCCGTGTGCCTGTTCTCGGCGGTTGCGACCCGGGCGATCCGGAATCCGGCCGCCGTGAGCTCCCTGGCCGTGCTGATCGCGAGCCCGCTGGTCGTGGTTCCGTTGAGGACGTCGACGGTGACCGCCGTTGGTGGGACCGTCGTCGCTTCGGGCTGCGTGCCCGGTGTGTCTGGTGTACCCGGTGTGCCTGGCGTACCCGTCGGGTTGAGGGCTGCGCTGCCGTGCCCGCGCAACGGCGCCAGGAAGGTGTCGAGCTGACCCGGATCGTAGATCTGGACCGAGCCGTAGCGCCGGAGCTCCCCGGCGGCGTTCGCGCCGTCGGCCCTGGTCGGTTGCCGGACGGGGATCGTCTCGAAGCTGATCGCGTCGGTGGACATCCCGCGCAGCCGGGTCGCGAGGTTGCGCAGGTCGTCGACGGTGGTGCCGTCGTCCACGGTCAGCGCTCCCGTCGCGGACGCGAGCAGACCCTCCAGTTTCGCCGGATTGGCGAGCACTCCGTTGCTTGTCGCCTTCTGGAACACCGTGCTGATGAACTGCTGTTGGCGCCTGATCCGGTCAAAATCTCCGTCAGGCAGGCCGTAGCGTTGTCGGACGAACGACAGGGCCTGCTCGCCGTTGAGATGGTTCTCACCGACGACGCCGTGCCACTGGGACCACTCGTCGTGCAGGTTCGATGTGCTGCCATCCGGCAGCGGTCGTACGCAGACGGTGACTCCGCCGATGGCGTCCGTCATGGCCTTGAAGCCGGCGAGGTCGATCGACACGAAGTGGTCGATTTTGATATCGGTGAGGTTCTCGAGCGTTCTGATCAACAGCGACGGGCCGCCGAGCGTGATCGCCGCGTTCAGCTTGTTGCGACCATGTCCGGGAATCGTGACGAGGGTGTCCCGGGGAAACGACACCAATGTGGTCGTTCCGTTGGCGTCGAGGTGGGCAATCATGGTCGTGTCGGAGCGCTGTCCGGAGACGACTTCTTCGCTCTGGTACTGGTTACCGGTGCCCTCCCGGCTGTCGGATCCGACCAGCAGGAAGTTCTCGGTCCCCGGGGGGGCCTCTGCCGGCCGCTCGGCCTCGTCGAGACCGAGCGGCACTCTGGTGATCTGGGCGTCGAAGTAACGGAAGACGACGTAACCACCGCCGCTCACGGTGAGAACGGCCATTGACACGACGCCTGCGAGCGCGAGGGCGAGTTTCTGGAACAGGGAGCGCTGCGCCGGGGAGTCGTCCGGCGCGGCGTCGTCCGGCTGAGCGTTTTCGGACAGTTCCCGCGAGGGATCGGCGGGCGGGTCCGCGTGGGTGTCCGGCGGAACGGTCACCGCGCCCGCACCTCCCACCCCCGCCGCGACCTGCTGCCGGTTTACGGTCATGTACGTCGTCCACATGCTGGTCGGTTCTGCCGAACGGTCGCGGCCCACCCGGCACCGCCGATATCATGACGGACGCCGGTCATGCGGTGGCCATCCGTGGTCCTGGTTGCTGAAGGTACCCGCCCGAGGCGTGCCACATGCGTGGAGCTGCGCTCCGCCATATGGCGAGCCGTATGCCTGGGTGGCCGGAAGACCATCGAAAACATCATGATCATGTCCCCGTTCGTGCGTCCGGCGGCATCGAAGAGATCCGGCGCCGACCGCTTAGCGGCGTTCGGCTGCCTTTCAGGCAGGGGTGGGGCCCGCGATAGGGTTCGGATCATGAAAGCTCTTGTTCTCGCGGGTGGCTCCGGAACGCGGTTGCGCCCAATCACCCACACGTCAGCCAAACAGCTCGTTCCCGTGGCGAACAAGCCAGTGCTCTTCTACGGACTGGAAGCGATCGCCGAAGCGGGTATCACCGAAGTCGGGATCATCGTAGGCGATACCGCGGCGGAGATCGAGGCCGCGGTCGGCGATGGTTCCGCGTTGGGTATCAAGGTCACCTACATTCGTCAGGAGGCGCCGCTGGGTCTTGCGCACGCCGTCCTCGTCGCGCGTGATTTCCTCGCGGACGAGCCGTTCGTGATGTATCTCGGTGACAACCTGATCATTGGTGGTATCTCCGGGTTCGTGGAGGAATTCAAGCGTAGCGGGCCGGACGCACTGATTCTGCTGACCAAGGTCGCCAACCCGTCCGCGTTCGGTGTGGCCGAGCTCGGCCCCCAGGGCCAGGTGATCCGCCTGGTCGAGAAACCCGAGGAGCCGCCGAGCGATCTCGCGCTTGTCGGGGTCTACCTCTTCGGGGCGGCCGTCCATGACGCGGTGCGGGCGATCAAGCCGTCCGGCCGGGGTGAACTGGAGATCACCGAGGCGATTCAATGGCTGGTGGACCGTGGCCACGAGGTCGCGCCGCACCTGGTCGAGGGGTACTGGAAGGACACCGGGCGGCTTGACGACATGTTGGAGACCAACCGCCACCTGCTGGAGTCACTGGAGTCCGACGTCCGCGGCGCGGTCGACGAGCACAGCACGATCGTGGGCAGGGTCGTGATCGAGGAAGGCGCGTCACTGGTGCGGTCCACCGTGCGAGGGCCGGCGATCATCGGTCGCGGCACGACGCTTGTCGACTCCTACGTCGGCCCCTTCACCTCGATCTACTATTCGTGCACGATTGAGAATACCGAGATCGAGTACTCGATCGTGTTGGAGCGGGCGACGATTCGCGACATCGGACGCATCGAGGACTCGTTGATCGGTCGGGACGTCGAGGTCGTTCCGTCGGATGCCCGCCCGCGGGCACACCGTCTCATGCTCGGCGACCACTCGCGCGTCTCGGTGGCCACAACGTCCTGAGCGCGACATCCCGTCCGCGACGTCCGCTGGCGCGATCCCGGCGGATCTCGTGGACGGTCTCGGCCAGCGTGAGACACCCGAACAGCACGCAGAGGGCGAACGTGGCGATGGTGACACCGTCAGGAACAGGTGCCCACCGTCCGATGGATCGGACGATCCCGACGATGTGCAGGACGGGAACGGACGCATCTGGCGGCAGCCAGTAGTAGGAGCAGACGACCCAGAGCGCCGCGCTCTGCATGGCCAGCGCGCCGGCAAGGACGGTCAGGCCGGCCAGTCGTTCGCGTCCACCAGGTAGCCGGCCAAGCCCACCAGCGGTGACGACGGCAATGCCGACAATGCCCAGGTACAGATATCGGCCCTGGATCGCGATGGCACGGGTGGACCCCAGATAATCGGCATAGCTTCGCTGGCCGACCAGCAGATAAGCCAGGAAAACCGGCATGAGCAGGACCAGCGGACGCACGTGAATCCCCAGGCGGACAGGCCGCTGGTCAGGCCGGACCGCGCCGTCGTCTCGGTGGTGGGTCACAGCCGCGATGACACAGCCGGTCACGACGACGGTCGCGGCGACGATCGCGACCGGGGACAGCGCAGGCGGTTCGAACATTCCCAGACCGCCCCAGAACCGACTGATGATCGTTCGCCAGAAGTAGTCGTACCAGGTGAAGAACGACTTCGGTAGCAGGATCGGTTCTCGCCGTGGTGGATCAGTTGCCCATCCATTCGGCTCTATTGCGTGATAGAGGATGTAGTTGCGCGCCCACCACCATCCGCCGGCCGCACAGGCAAGCCCGATGGCGAGCAGCGCAGGCCGCCATGGTGGCCTGCATGCAGGTCGGGCCCGCCGGAGCCCGGTGGTCGGGGCCGAGCGGCGCCCGCGTGGTCCGCGG
>NZ_CAUVXG010000016.1:27317-39902 GCF_963555885.1 Protofrankia sp. Cr2 | reverse complement strand
AGCCGACCGGATAGGCGATCGCGACCATCAGCATCAGCGGTAGAGCCAGCGCCTTGGTGAGCAGTGCAACGGTGAGTGACAGGGCGATCCCCATCGCCGTCCGCTGTCGCATGTCGCCCGCCAGTACGCCGGCGATCAGTACTGTCAGCCCACCGACCGAGAACATCAGTAGTCCGTCGTTGTTGAACGTGGCGCCGACCCGGGTCAGGCCGGGAACGGCGAGCGGCACTGCCGCGGCTGCCTGTGCCAACGGCTGGCAGAGCCCGAACCGGCGTGCGGCCGCCCAGGCGAGCAGGGGCAGTGGAGCGACAAAGCTGATGTTGAGCAGGCGCAGCACCCAGACCTGCCGGTCATATGCCCATCTCGACGATCCCGGCAGAGCCGCCAGCAATACCGCCCCGACCGCATAGGTCACCGGCGGGTGCTGAACCATCTGGTTGGACAGTCGACCGTCCGTGACCGGCTCGGGACCGCCAAGCGCGTCAAAGGACAGGCGCCGGCCGCGGGGCATCGGCGTGATCGCGGCGAATGGTGGATCATCGGGGGATCTGCGACCCGACTGGAACATCCCGGCGTACCGGCCGCGATCGAAGTCGTCCGAGGTGGCGGCGACCCCCTTCGCCATGATCCGGTCGCCCGGCGCCGGCCATCCACCGCCATGGAGCAGCCCGTAGACCATGTCGACGTGTTGGGCCTCGTCGTAACCGGTCCAGGTCGGATATGTGAACGAATAGGTCACCAGCAGCGTGAGGTGCAGCGCTGTCAGCAGGATGACCCCCCGCGGTGGACGGGACCGGGCGCGGGTCAGCACGTCGTCGGGTGCTCGCCGGGGCGCCGGGGGTCTGATCGCTGCCTTCTCCGGACGACGGTGACGGCCAGACCTGGTTGGCCAGCCGCGCCCAGCGCTTAAGAGCGACCGGCAATAGGGACGCGGCGTCGCGGGGCAATCTCAATCCTGGGCGCACGGCTGATACTTTGTGTAATCAACTGATTGCTGTATGGTCATTTCATCCACGGTGGGTGAGGGAACGGGCCGTGTATGATCATCCGGCGATGTCTGCCACACTTATCTGGTGCGCGTGATGGTGACGGGAGCCGGCGGTCAGCTCGGCGTGGACCTCTGCCGGCAGCTGGAGTGTGATGAGCGGGTCCTTGCCTGGGCGGGTTTCACCCGCGCCGAGTTCGACGTCACCGATGCTGCCCGGGTACGGGCGGTCGTCGCGGACCAGGCTCGGCCCGCGAAGGTCCAGGGCGGTCTCGTGGTGGTCAACACCGCGGCCTGGACGAACGTCGACGGTGCCGAGTCCGACGAGACGGGCGCTTATGCCGCCAATGCCGCCGCTCCGGCGCAGCTGGCCGCAGCCTGTGCCGAGGTCGGCGCAACCCTGGTGCACGTCTCCACCGACTATGTCTTCGACGGCACGGCGGACAAGCCCTACGAGGCCGATGCCCCCACCGCGCCGCGTTCGGCGTACGGGCGGACCAAACTCGCCGGCGAGCAGGCCGTGCTCGCGCTGTGTCCGTCCGCCTACGTCGTGCGCACCGCCTGGGTGTACGGCGCGTCCGGGCGCAACTTCGTCCGGACGATCGCCAAGCTCGCGGCGGAGCGCGACACCCTGTCGGTGGTCGACGACCAGCACGGGTCACCCACCTGGGCGGTGGACCTCGCCGCCGGGCTGATCGAGCTCGCGGCATCGGGGGCCAGGCCGGGGATCTACCACTGCACCGGCGGTGGCGACACGACCTGGTACGGATTCGCTCAGGCGATCGTCGCCGAGCTGGGGATGGACCCGGCAAAGGTCACGCCGACGACGACCGACGCGTTCCCCCGGCCGGCTCCGCGCCCGGCCTATTCGGTGCTGTCGTCCCGTTCGTGGAGCGACGCGGGCCTGACGCCGCTGCGTCCGTGGCGCGATGCGTTGGCCGCAGCCTTCCCCCAGATCACCCCTGCGCCGTAGGCCGGGCGCTACCGACTGCGGGCGCACTCTGGACCCGGACATTCTGCTCGATCCACGCAGTAAGATCATCGGCGCGGTCCCGCAGAAGCGGGCCATCACACATTTCTTCCTGCGGTTGTCTGCGCTTGCCGACGATCTGCTGGCGTGGCTGGAAACGAACGCGTGGAACTGCGGGCGGCACTGCGCGCCGCCATGGACATCTCCGGTGAGGTGAACGCCTACCTCTACCGCGAGGAGCCGTGGAAGACCGCCCGGTCGATCCCGACCGGGCCGGGCGGAGCCTGGCCGTCTCCATCCAGGCGATCTCCGGGATCACGACCGCGCTCACGCCCTTCCTGTTCTTTTCCGTTTACGGCCCAAGTGAGGAGGACTGTACGCCGGGCGGCTTCTGGCCCCGGAAGTACCTGGCGGTGAGGTCATCAAGGGTGGGTGCGCGCCACTGCTTCTCGGTGCGTGACATGTGCTCGAGGATGGCTTCTCCCTCGGCAGGCATCCGGCCGTTGCCGGTCAAGGTAGGCGACGTTCCCGTCCCGCAGGATCTGCTGTACCGAGCGCTCTAAGTAGAACACCGCTACCTGGACCTCCTCGTACCTCGCGACGCATCCACCCCAACCCCACTCCTTGATCCGTATTCCCTTTGGTGCGACGAGTGGAAGAAAGACGTCAGGAGGCGCCGGTTTTCGGGCGGAAAATGGACGTCAACCATCCACTCGTGCTGGACCGGCTACCCACCAAGGCGTCGCTGCCACAGCGGCTACCCATCCCCGCGGCCACCCGCCGGCCCCCACATCCGCTACCGCGGCGGCCGCCCTCGCCGGATTCCGTCGGGTGAACCGTCAGGGAGACACTCATCGATCAACAAATTGAGTACGAAAACGGCTGCAATAGCGACCGTTTGTTCACTCGGTTTCATGATCTGAAGGTGGCATGTCGCGCTGATCATATGATCTTGGTTCCGAACTCGGCGGGCATCGCCATGACCTGGACGGAGACGCCCTCACTCCAGTGTTGCCCATCCCCGGAGTGAGGCCGACCGGCCAGCGGGGTCACGCAACCGCCACCCCGCCCAACACCACCCCGTCGGAAAGATCAAAAAAGACACAACGGAGGCACTGGCGGAGAAGCAAACAGGTTAAACGCCACTCGCGTCGGGTTCCGCGCCGGCAGGGACTCCGATCACGTCAACCTTCCACTCCTTCGGGAGTAGCGCTCGGAGGCGATCGACGCCGCCGGAGAGCAGTTGCCGATAATCAAGAAAAGACATGACTCTCCCGGCAGCTACTTGCCAAATTTATACACTTGCCAAGTGTAGGCAACTTCCTGAATCTGGCAACTCATTGCTGCCCACGGCTGGGATACGTATGTTGATCTTCAGTTATCTCGTTGCGGTTGCGGTTGCGGACGGCGGGCAGTGGATGAAGCGGGTGAGCTGGCCGGTCAACGGCCAGGACCGCCGGCCGGAGTCGTCCGGGCACCAGCCGAGCGTGGCGAGCATGCTGTCAAGGCTGTGAAGGCTCTCCGGGAAGACCAGGTTGTATGTGATCAGGTACAGCGCACCGGCGTCCGGACGCGCGGCGAGGAACGGCGGTATCGAGGTGTTCCAACCCAGTGGCGGTAGGACCAGGGTGTTCACCTCGGCGATCGCCAGCCGTGGCATAGCGGACGTCTGGTAACCGTCGTAGTACGACACGTAGTACTGCTGTGCCTTGTACCACTGCCTTTCATCCCACCGGCCGGGGATCACGATCTGGATGTCGCCCGGCCGGGCGGTCCGCTCGGCGGTGGCGACCAGCTCCCGCATGTCCCCGAGTAGTAGGGGGCCATGCGCACTGGCCCGGATCTGGAAGATCCGCTGGGTGCTTACCGCCGTGAGGGCCACGGCTGCGGCCACAATGACCGCCAGCGGGGCAGCCACCATGGGGATCACTGTGGGAATCACCGGGACTGACCGTCGGATCCGCCAGAGTCGTCTGATCCGCGCTTGTCCGATTCGCGCTCGGGCGAGCCCGACCAGAGCCGATGCGCCGATACCGGCAACCACGTACAGCAACGGTAAGAAGAACAGGTTGGCCCGCACGAATCCGACCGGCCACTGTCCTCGTGCCGAGGCCAGCACGATCAGCAGCAGCGTTCCGCCGAGCGCGACCAGCAACGCCCGGCCGGCCCGGTCACGCGCCGCGACATAGCTGCCGACCGCCCAGCACAGCAGTGCCCCCGCGACCACGCAGACGTGGAGTCGGTGGTCGGGGTCGGCCAACAGCGGCGAACCGGTGAAGGGCGAGCCGAACTGCCCGTCCGGACGGGTCATCGCCGCCGTGAACGCGTTGCGAGGTAGCTCCCACCCGGCCGTGCGTAGCTGGCCGACCGCGTTGTTCCGGGTGATGAAGAAGTTCCGCCAGTAGGGATTCGCGGCCAGGTAGCTCTGCGGCAGGACGAACACCGCGAGATGCACGGCCCCGGTGGCGCAGACCAGCACCGATCCGACCAGGCGCAGGACGGCCGGACGCCGTGAATACACCACCCGGCCGGCGCGCAC
This sequence comes from Protofrankia sp. Cr2, assembly GCF_963555885.1. Lineage (NCBI taxonomy): Bacteria > Bacillati > Actinomycetota > Actinomycetes > Frankiales > Frankiaceae > Protofrankia > Protofrankia sp. Cr2. The sequence goes on along the minus strand of NZ_CAUVXG010000016.1, from coordinate 35,408 downwards.
CACCCGGCGGGCGTCCAGTGCGTCCAGCACATCCAATACCAGCAGGGGAGCAAGGACGAACAGGGACGTAACGCTCATAACCACGCATCCCGCCATGCCCAGCTGCGCCCGCCAGGGCGAGCTACCGGTGTTCACCGCACGGCGCGCCCGCAGCCACAGGTACAGCGTGGCCACCGCGCAGGTGGCCTCCGGCAGGTAGGACTTCAGCTGCATTCCATAGACGAGCAGCCCGCCGTTGACGGTCAGCAGTCCGGCGACGATCGTGGCCGCGGGCCGTGAGAGCCACCACCGGCCCAGCGCATAGGTGAACAGCGACAGCGCGATCAACGCGACGATCTGTGGCAGCCGCAGGACTCCTTCGGTGTTGCCGCCAATCGTGACCGCCAGCTTCTCGACCGTGAACCAGCCGAATGACAGCGGCGCGTTCGCCGTCCTGAGGGTTTCGAACCAGCCTGCGCCGACGCTGATGTGATAGGCGCGCCATGCCTCGTCGTACCAGAGCGGCCGGACCAGGGTCGGCCATAAGGCGACGGTGACCGCGACGTCGAGTCCGACGAGCGTGGCGCATGCCACCAGGTCTGCACCCGACCGCCGTGACGTCACCCTTCGACCGGAGCCGGGTGACGCGGGGTCAGGCGATCGAGTGATAGACGGCGGCGGTGCGTTCGGCCGTGCGTCGCCAGGTGAAGGTCCGGGCGTAGGCGCGTCCCGGCCCGGGGTCCACGTCGTCCTTGAGCACGCCGATCAGGGCGTCGGTGAACGCATCGGCCTCGGTCGGTGGAACCAGCCGCACGGCGTTGCCCGACATCGGGCCGACGACCTCCCGGACCGCTGGGATGTCAGCTGCCACCACTGGGGTTCCGGCCGCCAGCGCCTCCAGCGGCGGTAGGCCGAACCCCTCGTAGAACGATGGGAAGCACAGAGCGCTGGCCCCGGCGACCAGACGCCGAAGTTCGTCCGTCCGAACATAGCCGGCGCTGACGACGGTTCCCCCCGGCAGCCCGGCGAGATCGAGAGTGGGTCCCCACCCGGCGGGTCCGACCAGGACCAGCGGTGGGGCGTCGCTGACCTCGGAGTGCAGGCCGCGGACCGCCTCCAGCAGGGTCGGAAGGTTCTTGCGCGGTTCGACCGTACCGACGAAAAGCAGGTATCGGGCGGGCAGGCCGTGGGCGGTGAGCCAGCGTCGCGATGGCGGCGAGGCGGTGAACCATGCGGCGTCCACGCCCAGTGGCGTCACGGTCACCATTGCCGGGTTCAGCCGGTAGGTGTCGATGACCTCGGTGGCGATCGCCTGGCTGGGTGTGATCACAGCGGCGGCGCGGCGCAGGCCACGCGGGACCAGATCCCGGTAGCGGGCCGAAGCCGTGGAGACCGTACCGGTCAGCTTCAGATAGGCCAGATCGTGGATGGTGAGGACGCCGCGGGCCCGCCGCGGTGGCGGCAGCACGAAGTTTGTGGCGTGCACCACGTCGACTGGCCCGGTCAGCCACTCGAGCTTCGGTAGTTCGGTGCGGGCCCAGGCCTCGTGCACGATCCGGGCCGGAATCCGGCGCGCGGCCGGGCGTACACCTGGCGGTAATGCGGGAGCGAAGTTCGCCAGCCCACGCCAGGTGAACGCTGTTGCGGCCACGTCCAGACCGGGCAGCGTGGGCAGCTCGGCGAGCAGTTGGGCCGTGTAGCGGCCGACTCCCGTGGGCGTGCCGAGTAACGGAGTGCCGTCCAGGATGACCCGCATCAACCGTGATCCTTTCCGTCTCGGCCTTGCCAGGTCAGGGGCCCGGCCCAGGGGAGCCCGGCTCGGCAGCGCCCGGCTCGGCACTGCCTGGTTCAGGGGGCATACAGCCGGTGACGGGTGGCGATCTCCCGCCAGCGATCGGCGAATGCCGCGTCGGAGAATTCCTGGGCACGGGCAACGGCGCTCGCAGCCAGCCGTGCCCGCATGCCGTCCTCGGTTGCCAGGCGTCTGGTGAACGAGGCTAACTGCGCGGGGGACGTCCAGCGCAGGCCGTCGAGTCCGTGGCGGACGATCTCCCGCTGGCCGGCGCGGTCGATCACCACCGGCACACAGCCCCCGGCCATCGCCTCGACCGTGGTCATCCCGAAGTGCTCGGCCGTCCATGGCCGGCGATCGTTGTCCTCGCCGTATCCCGTTGCGGACCAGAAGACCGAGCAGGTGGACAGCAGCCGCTCGACCTCGTGGCGTGGCGCGTTCGGATGGATGTCGACCGGCAGGTCACGGGCGATCTCCCGAATCTTCTCCAGGTATGGCAGCTGGGACTCCTCGCATCCGCCGACGACATGCATCCGCCAATCCGGTAGCGCGCCGGAGTGGTAGAGCTCACCGAACCACTCGACCATTTCCAGCTGGCGCTTGGCGTGCCCGAGACCGGGCGCGAACAGGCGCCCGACCGTGAGCACCGCGCGCTCCCGAGTAGTGGCCGGAGTAAGGCGCTCCACCTGGATGGGCGGGTAGAGGACGTCCGCGTCCACGCGCCACAGGCGGTGGATCCAGCCCTGGGTGTAGGCGGAATTCGCCATCACCACGTCGTATGACGAGAGATAGTCCAGATCGCGCGGGTTGGCCAGCAGCCAGGGGAAACGCAACGCGAGTCGGGCCCGGGCACCGTCGTGTTGGTCGGTCACCCGCGGTCTGCTGACCGCCACGCCGAGTTGACGCAGATCCCGGGACCCGGTGCCTTCCGGCGCAGCGGTGCCTTCCGGCGCAGCGGTGCCCGCCGGCGCAGCGGCGCCCGCCGGCGCGGGTGGGCCCGTGCCCGTGTTGGTGGAAGCAGGTGTGAACGTGTCACTGACCAGCGTCAGCTCACAGCCGGCGGACGATGCGGGCAACGGCACCGCGACCGTCCGGAACGACCCGCCGACCTCAACGGAGGCAAGGGTCTGCCCGTCGGCGTCCTGGACGTGCAGCCGCACCGCGTCGGTAGCCCCGGGACGGCCGATGTCAGCGCGTAGCTCCCGTTCGCCGCCTGCCGAAACCGCGAGGACCCCCGTACCGTTCGTCCAGATCCACTGTCTGCGACGCCCCCCTTCCGGTGGGTACCAACCCGTGCCGTATCCGACGGTCGGACGAACGCCGCGCAGCAGCGGGCCGCACGCGCGGATGGCGGCCTTGCGCCACCCCGGCGCGTCGTGATCGGCAGGTGTCGGGAAGAAGCACAGGTGTGCCGCATGAGTTGAGCGAGGGACCAGCCGGCTCATGTACGAACCGTTGACGAACAGGTCGTACTCGGCGCTGAGTTCGGCGATCGCGTCGTCACCCCGGTCAGGCAGCAGGCGGTAGCGGCAGCCGGCGAGGTCGAGTCCTAGATGATCACCGATGGCCGCCAGGTCGACCTCGGCATGGCCGAGGATGTCCACCTGGGCGCCTTCGGCGGCAAGCACCTGGGCGATCATCCCGTTGTGGCGTTCGCCACCGCCCATGGAGTGCCAGAACCGGTTGTAAACGGCGGCCCGCACTCCGCTGGCCGACCCCTGCCCACCTCTGTGCCCGGTGCTCGGATACCGGCTTTCGCGCGGGTCAGGCCGCCTGTTCTGGGCCTGTTCTGCAGCCGGCTGTGTGATCGCTGTTATGGCCGGCGGTGTGGTCGCTCGTTGGGTGGGCACTGGTTGCGTAGTCATCGCTGCGCCAGCCAGATCTCCAGCTCACGGTGGCCTACCGACGCGGTGCGTGCCAGCGCGCGGCGCCGTCCGAGCATCACCGGCAGCAGCCGCAGGTAGGACGCCATGACCTTCAGCCGCAGCACGGTCGGGCGCAGCGCGGGCCGGCCACGGACGGCCCATGCCTGCCGTATCGCGCGGATGGCCATCGATGCGGTCGTGAGCGGATAACGGCCGACCGCGGCCAGGGCGAGCCCGGTGCTCGCATTCTTGGTGAGCATCAGCAGCCGGTTACGGTCGGTATGGAAGACGAACAGCGGTGACCACTCGACGCTGGACGCGGAGTGCACGTGCCGCAGGACCGCGGTCGGAACGTAGCGAATTGTGTACCCATGGGAGCGGATGCGCCAGGACAGGTCGGTGTCCTCGTAGTAGAGGAAGAAGTCGTCGTCGAACCAACCGAGTTCCCGCCCGAGCGCCGTGCGGATGGCCATGCCGTTCCCGCAGGCGGTGAACACATCCTCGGACCCGGCGAACTGTCCGGTGTCGATCTGCTGGTAGCCGCGGTCGGCGCCGTAGCCGTCCCGTAGCACGATCCCACCGACATTGTTGATCACATCGACGCGGGCCACGCCATCGGGGACGGTCAGTTCCACGGTGGACGGTTCGGCGCCGGCGGCGAGGGTACTGCTGCCGCCGCCGGTGTCACCGCCGGCGTCGCTGTTGGCGATGGCATCCCAGCTCAGTGTAACCGACTTCGGCGCCTCGCCGGACCAGGTGAAGCCGATGGTGACCGGGCCGCCCTCGGGCACCGGGACGGCGAGCTCGCCGTCACCGCGGGTCCAGAAGAACGGTGCGGATGAACCGCCTTCAGCACCGAAGGTCAGCTTTTCCCACAGCACCTCATGCAGGATCTCCCGGTCGTTGACGGTCACCGATGAGATCCGGACGCCGAGTGCGCGGGAGTCGTGCGCACCTGGTGTGAAGGTCGTGGTCGACAGCCGCAGTCGCAGGAAGCGGGGGAGGAATACCACCTTTCCGGTGACCGCACCGAGCTTTTCGGTGATCGCGCTGGGCCTGCCGGTGACCGCGCTGGGCTGCTCGCCGCCGGACCGGTCGGCTGCGAACGGGGCCAACAGGTTTGCCAACCAGTCCGGTTCGGGGACTGCATCATTGTTGAGCAGGACGGCGTAGGGGGTGGTGACCATCCGCAGCGCCAGGTTGTTGCCGCCGGCGAAGCCGAGGTTCACCTCGGACGGGACCATCCGGACCCATGGGTACCGTTCGGCCAGCAGCGTCCTGGACGAGTCCATGGACGCGTTGTCGACCACCCATGTCTCGAAGGTGAAGTCGCTGACCTGCTTGGCGATCGCGTCCAGGCAGGCGGGCAGCAGGTGCGCACCGTTCCAGTTGACGATCACAACGGTCGCCAGCGGCGCGGGGCCGCCTTCCTGGGTGCTCATGGGCGGGTTCCCGTTTCATAATCGATCTTGAGTAGGCCGCCGGTCTGCGATCCGCTGATCCCGAACAGGTCCTCGAACCTCCGCTTGGTGATCTCGGTTCCGGTCGCGGCGTCGGAGACATGCACGCTGATCGCGAACGCGCCGAGTAGCTCGGGGAGGCTGGGCACGGTGAAGTCCACCGTGAGGGTGCCGCCGACGGTCGGCACACCGCCCGAAGGCGTCTCCATCAGCCAGACCGGCAGTTCGCTCGGGCCCAGGGCATAGACATGCAGGTAGAGCCGTTCCGGCGCCTGTTCGGTGACGTCCAGGGTGATGCTGACGGTAAGCCTCTCGCCGGGGCTGAACTGGACCTGCGGCGGCCCCTGCGGGTCCCGGCTGAAGGTCACCGACGTGGGCCGGGCAACGGCGAACTCGTGGGGCACCGGACCGTCCGAGGGCAGGCTACCCAACCGTTGCCGCAGTAGCCGGGTGCCGACGGCCGGCGCGCCGTCGAAAATCATTGATCCGGATTCAAGGACCAGAATCCGGTCGCACATGCTCTCGATCAGATCCAACGAGTGGGTGACGAACAGGATCGTGCGGCCTTCGGCCCGAAAGGCGTCGATCTTTGCCAGACACTTCTTCTGGAATGCCTCGTCCCCGACCGCGAGCACCTCGTCGACGAGTAGCACGTCCGGATCGACATGGACGGCCACCGCGAACCCGAGCCGGACATACTGGCCGGACGAGTAGTGCTTGACCTCGTCGTCGATCTTGTGGGGGAGTTCGGCGAAGTCGACGATCGAGTCGAACATTCGGTCGATCTCGCGGCGGGGCAGCCCCAGCAGGGAGGCGTTGAGGTAGACGTTGTCCCGGCCGGTGAGCTCGCCGTTGAAGCCGGCTCCGAGCTCCAGGAGGGACGCGATCCGCCCGCTGACCGACACATGACCCTGGGTTGGGCGCAGGATTCCGGCCAGTACCTTCAACAAGGTGGACTTGCCCGAGCCGTTCGCCCCGGCCAGGCCCACGGTCTGGCCGCGCCCGATCTGCACGTCGATGTCGCGCAGCGCCCAGAAGTCGTCCCCATGGGCGTGCCCGCGACGCACGAACAGTTCCTTCAGGCTCGTCGCCCGCCGGTGGTAGGAGACGAATTTCTTACCCACCCCGGTCGCCTGGATCACGATCGGGGCATCCGCCCCGGGCAGGCCCGCCGTCGATGTGGCGGTGTCCGATGTCGGGCCCGCCGTGGTGTTCGGCGATGCGGCTGTCGCTGGTGCGGCTGTCGCCGCTGCGCCCGCTGGTGCGGCTGTCGCCGCGGTGTCCCCCGACGCCCCGAGGACGGCCGGTTGCGCCGGTGACTGCTGCGCTGACACGTTGTCGTCCGTCCTTCTGTATGCCTCGGCTGGCTAGAGATTTTCTGCGAAGTCGGCCTGCATCCTGCGGAACACATGCACTCCCAGCCAGAGCAGGCCCAGCGACATCACGCCTGCGATGGCAAGGTGCTCAAGGTAGAAGCGATAGCCGGGGTCGGCCAGGATGCCCGCTCCGGTGGCCGGGTTCACCGCTGGCCCCTTGTAGATCGCTCGCTGGAAGGTTGCCACCACCGTCGCCATCGGATTGAGGAAGTAGATCCACGTCCACTCGTTCAGTAGCTTGCGGATGAGCCCGACGGGATAGACGATCGGGTTGAGCCAGAACCACGCGAGCAGGGCCACCTCCAGCAGGTGCTCGGTATCGCGGTAGCGCACGTTGAGGCCCGACACGAGCATCGACAGGCCGACAGTGAAGATCATCGCTATCGCGAATGCGGGCAGGAGCAGGAGTAGCTGGAAGCCGAAGAAGCCGTAACCCAGCGCCACGACCACCACGAAGAGCACGGTCAGCTGCAGCACGAAGTGGACGAGGGCGAACCCGACCGCCGAAAGCGGCAGTACCGGCAGCGGAAACCGGACCTTCTTCACGAGGTTCGCGTTGAAGACCACGCTGCCTGATGCCGATGACACGCTCGCCGAGAAGGCGTTCCAGATCAGCAGACCGGACATCAGGTACACCCCGAATCGGGGGACCCCGGCGCTCATGATCACTTGGAAGACGAGGGTGTACACGGCCAGCAGAAGCAGCGGATTCGCCAGCGACCAGGCGAAACCGAGGGTCGAGCCCTTGTATTTGACCTTGAGGTCCTTGCGGATCAGGTTCCGCAGCAGTTCCCAGCGTACCCGGGTCTGGGCGCGGCTACGGCGCGCGAGCATCCGCGACTCCGGCCCGTCGGCCCCTTGCGGACCACGGTGCTCGCCGTCGGACTGGATCGCGGGTGCGGACCGCTCGTCAATCAGGTTCGACACCAACAGCCTTCCGTGAGCCGCATCGAGATGTGGCAAAATCGGTACCGGTACACCGAAAACGACCTACCGTACGGGCCGCGCAAGGTATCGCACCAGGTATACCGAAGCGACGCGTTCGCAGGTAGGGCACTCCGGTGACCGCAGCTCCAGAGCCGATCCATAGTATCGGCCCGTTCATTCAGCTCCGGCCGGCCGCCGTCCGAGGATCATCCGGGCATCAGCCGGCCCGTCGGAGGTGGCTGTGATGGCCGCCGGTGGAGGACGCCCGTGTTCACCGACGTCCGGATTCGTGAGGTCTGGTCGCAGTTGGAGTCCGGGGGTGCAGAGGTCCTCACCCTGGACGTATTCGATACGTTGCTGTTTCGGCTGGTTCCCGAACCCACTCATGCCTTCCTGCTGCTCGGACGGCGCCTGGCAACGGCCGGCCTGCTGCCGCCGACGGTGACCGCGGGGCAGTTCGCCCAGCTCCGGGTGCATGCCGAGAACCGGGCGCGCCAACACGCGAAGTCACTGCGGGGCACCTTGGAGGCACGCCTCGACGAGATCTGGTCGGCGCTCATGCCCGCCATCCCCGGCAGCGGTGACATCGACGATCTGATCGCCATGGAGGTCACCCTCGAGCGCGATGTCTGCCGCGCCGACCTCGCCGTCGCCGAGCTCGCCGAACTCACGATCACCAAACTCGGCCGGCC
>NZ_CAUVXG010000016.1:0-26617 GCF_963555885.1 Protofrankia sp. Cr2 | reverse complement strand
CCGGCCGGAGCTCACGGGGATCAAGTTCACCCAGATCCTCACCTCCAGCGACGCCGGTGTGAGCAAGAGCGAGGGCCTGTTCACCCATGTGCTGACCGCCGCGGGCGTGGCGCCATCCCGGGTCATTCACCTTGGTGACAACCCGGTAGCGGACGTCGAGGGCGCCCGCGAGCACGGCATCATCGCGGTTCACTACCCCAAGTACTCCGGTGGGCTGGAGGCGACGCTCACGCTGGAGGGGCTGCGTGGCGGTCCGACCTCCGATACCGCGATCGACTCCGAACACGGCGACTACGGTATGACCGCGCTTCGGGCCCGGACGCTGCACCGCACCGATGCCACCGCGGTTCCCTCGGGTCTGCGCCGGCACTGGGAGACCGGCGCGACCGTTTTCGGCCCGGTGTTCACCGGATTCGGCGAGTGGGCGGCCGCGCGGGCGCAGGAGCTCGGGGTTGATCGCGTCCACTGCCTGATGCGCGAGGGGGCGTTCCTCGCCCGGGTCCTGCGGGAGCCGGCCGGTGAGGTCGGGATCGAGGCGTCCACGCTGTGGGCCTCGCGCCACGTGTGCGCGCTGGCCAACATCTACGAAGGCACCCCTGAAGAGCTGGGCAGGTTCCTGGTGCGCCGGCATCCACCGAGTGTCGGCCAGCTGCTGCGCCAGCTCGGAGTCGGCATGGACGAGGTGGCGGGGTTGTCCGCGCTGGCCAGCCGGCGCCTCGACGTCCCGGGTCTGCTGTCCGAGACCCTGGAGGCCCTGTGCGGTGACGAGCGCGTTCGCAGCGAGATCGTGATGACCGCCAGCCGGCTGCGCGAGCGCTTCCTGCGCTACCTGGACGCACACCTCGGTGAGGCGGACACGGTCGTCGTCGTCGACCTCGGCTGGGGTGGCACCATCCAGGCGTTGCTGCAACGCCTACTGACCGCCTGCGGCCGCGATGTCGAGGTGGTCGGCCTGTACCTGGCGACGAGCACCGGTTCGCAGGCACACCGTCTTGCCGGGCTGCACCTGGAGGGATACATCGCCTCGGGCGGCGAACCCGATGCGCTGTTCGGTCAGGTGATGCGCAGTCCCGAGGTGCTCGAACAGCTCTGCATGCCCGATATAGGTTCATTGATCGGTTTCGACGAGGACCGCAACCCCGTGCTCGGTCCCGACCACACCACCCGAACGCAGGTCGCGCAGCGCGTAGCCGTCCAGGACGGCGTACTTGCCTACCAGCGGGAATGGCTGCGCTACCGCCGGTCGGAGACGCCGATGCCGTCCCTTCTCGATGACGGAGCGCGGCTGGCGGCTCTGCGCACCCTCGCGCGGTTCGTGACCCGGCCCACCTCGTCCGAGGCGCTCGCGTTCGGGGTCTGGGCACACGATGACAACTTCGGGTCGGATGTGTCCGAGGGGCTGCTGCCTGCCGATCTGCTGCGCCGGATGCCGTACCTCACGGCGGCCGATCTTGAGAAGATCCCGATGCAGGAACTCTACTGGCCGGCCGGGGTCGCGGCGGTGGCGAACCGGCCCCTTGCCGTCATCAGTGGGCTGGCGACGAATGCCGGGATCTCCGCGGCGGAGGTCTCACCGGAGGCTGCCGCCGGACCGGTCGAGGTCTACGTCGACACCGGCGGCGACTTCGTCAACGGGCCGAAGGAATCCGTGGTCACCCGGTCCGCGCGCGACGGGCTGTCGTGGGTGCGCCTGCGGATCGACGGGGTCGGTGTCCGCCGGGTGCGCATCGACCCGGCCGGCCGGCGTGGCTTGATGCGGCTGGATTGGTTGCGGCTGTCCTTCCACCTCAACAACCTGGCCGAGCCGTACACGGTCACGATCACGTCGGTGGCTGACGAGGCACGGCTGCACCTGGTCGGGGCGCGGACGCTGCAGTCGAATCTGATCGAGATCCACAGCGACGACCCGCAGTTCGTCTACGTCATCGATCCGGTGGCGCAGGCACAGCTCGCGGCGACCTACGCCATCGACATCGAGATGGCCTTCGGTTGGCTGGCAATCGGTTCCGATCCGTTGGCGATCCCCACCCGGTCGGCCGGGACCACTCCGTTGCCGCGTCGCGCCGCGCGCCGGTTGCTGCGGGAGTTCGAAAGCCGATTCTGACCCGGAGGGCCTGGTTACGCGCTCCACGGGGGACAATCGGCCAGAGCGTTCCAAGCGGATGAGGTTGCTGTGGATGAGGTTGCTGTGGACGAAGTTGGTGTGGACGGGGTCGCTGTGGATGAGGGCGGGTCGGGTGACACCGTTGAATCCGTCACCGAACGCACCCTCCAACCGTTGCTGCTGCACTCCCTCGCCGAGCTGCGGGAGGTATGGCTGCCGCTGTTGGAGACTGTGCGGGCACGCAGCGTCGTCGAGATCGGTTCGGAGAGCGGTGTCACCAGCTCCCTGCTCGTGGACATGCTGCGACGCCACGGTGGTGGCAGGCTCCTGATCGTCGATCCCGATCCTCGCGACGTCCCCGGGTCGGGGCAGGACGTCGAGGTCGTGATGGTGCGCGGCTTCAGCCCACAGGCGTTGGACGGCCTTCCGTCGGCCGATGCCTACCTGATCGACGGTGACCACAACTTCCCCACCGTGTCCGCCGAGCTGTGCGCTGTCGAGGAGACGGCCCGTGCCCACGGGCGCAGCCACTTTCCGCTGGTCATCCTGCATGACGTGGGTTGGCCCGCCGGCCGTCGTGATCAGTACTATGGGCCGGACCGGATCCCGCAGCGGGAGCGACAGCCGTACTCGTGGGATCTCGGGGTACGGCTCGACAGTGCGGCGGCGGTACGGGGCGGCTTTCGGGGCGAAGGTGCGTTCGCCTGGGCGCTGACTGAAGGTGGCCCGCACAACGGCGTCCGCACGGCCGTGGAGGACTTCGTCGCGGACCGACCTGAGCTGCGCTTCCACCTGGTTTCACCGATCTTCGGTCTGGGTGTCGTGGTGGACCGGCAGGCACCCTGGGCTGCCCGGGTGGGGGATCTACTGACCCCCTGGGTCGGCAATACTCTGCTGACCCGGCTGGAACGTAACCGTCTGGATCTCTACCTGTACGTGATCCGGCTCCAGGACGAGATGACCGAGGCGGCCCGGCGCCGGCAGCGGGAGTGGGCACGCTTCGACGCAACCGTGGCCGACCATGCGGCGCATGAGCTCAGCCTGCTCGATGCGGTGGCTGCGGGCGAGCGCGCGCTGGAAGCCGAGCGCGACACATCGCGACAGCTGCGTGCCGAGCTGGGGTCGATGGATGCGCGTTCGTGGCCGGCCGCACGCGCGTCGAGGTCGCAGGGTTCACCGGCGCATGAGCCGGCTCTGGTGCACGCGGCCCGTGCTGCGGGCGCCGCACTGCGGACCCGGATCGGTGATCCGCGGCTGCGGGCGGCCATATCGCTGCTGCGCGGTGACCGGTGACCGGTCACCCGTGACTGGACGACCGGTCGCTCTAACACATCCCGGAGTACGGCAGCGCCGGGATGTGGGCCGCCCACTCGGCGGCACTCAGGCGGTTGCCGTCGTCGGCGCAGGCGCGCGTGGCAAGCTCGTCCGGGTCGATGGTCGCGATGCGTGCGGTCCGGTCGTCACTGAATGTGATCAATGTGTGGCCGTCGGGGTGCAGGGCGAGCCCCTGGACCCAGTCGGTGTGGCCGCTGATCACCCCTGCCGGCAGCGGATGATCGGGGGCGGAGACGTCCCATAGATGCGCGGTGGTGTCCCAACCGGACGTGACCAGCATGCGACCGTCCCGGCTGAACGCGGTGTCGAGGACCCAGCGGGGATCCGCCTTGATCGTCGATCGGTTCGTCGGGGCCCGCCCATCGCGCACATCCCACAGGCGGACCGTGCCGTCATAGCTTCCGGTTGCCAGTGTGTTTCCGTCCGGGCTGAAGGCGAGGGTCCACACGTAGTCGGTGTGGCCGTTGAGGGAGGCGAGGGGGATCGGCTGGGTGGGCTCGCTGACGTCCCAGAGCCGGGCGGTGTTGTCGGCGCTCGCGGTCGCCAGCCGGCGCCCGTCAGAGCTGAACGCGACGTCCTGCACCCAGCTTTGATGTCGGGCGAGCACACTGAGCTGGCGCGGCTTGGTCCGGTCGGTCACATCCCACAGTCGGGCGGTGTTGTCGTCCCCGGCGGTCGCGAGCAGGCGCCCGTCAGGGCTGAACGCGACGTCCCGGACGCGCGCGTTGTGTCCGGTCAGGGTTGCGCGGGTCACCGGCTTACGCAGATCGGTGATGTCCCACAGCCGCACGGTGCCGTCGAAACCGCCGGTCGCCAGGGTCCGGCCGTCCGGGTGGAACGCGACTGCCAGCACCCAGTCCGTGTGCCCGGTCAGGGTCGCGAGCAGGGTCGGTTGGGCCGGCCTGGTGACATCCCAGAGCGCGACGGTCCGGTCCGCGCTCGCGGTGGCGAACAGATTGCCGTCGGGGCTGAACGCTCCACCGAGGATGGACACGGTGTGACCGGTCAGTGGTTTAGCGTAGCGTCCCGCGAACGACGTGATCAGGCTCGCCCGCGTTTGCGGACCGGGTGAGATCCGGTAGGCCGCGAGGCTGAGCCGGGCGGCCAGCGTGGCGTTGACGCCGCGGGTCGCGTCTGCATCCGCCGCGACCTTGCGTGCCACCTCGCCCCATCCCCGGACATCGGTCCCCGACCCGTTGGTGGGGAGCATCACCATGATCGCTATGACGGTGGCGACCACCAGAGCGACGGCGCTGCAGGCCACCGTCGCAGCCCGTCCCAGTGGGCTACGCCACGGAAGCAGGCGCCGGCGCCGGTGGCTGCCCGGGTCGGTCTGGTCAACTGTGATCCGGTCGCCGGCGTGCCTCGTCGGTGAGACAGCTGCCGGTGCTGCCTGCGTCTGGGATGTGCCGTTGTCGGGGGGCACCACCTGGGGCGGCAGCAGGGATGCCGACGCGGTCCGCACGAGCTGGGTGACCTCGGGGTCGGGCTTGGTGGTCGTGCCCAGGTTGACCAGGCGAATCAGCAGCTCCTGAGCGCTGGGTCGCGCGTTGGGCGCCTTGTGCATCGCCGATTCGACCACGCTGCGCAGCATGTCCGGCAGACCGTCGAGGTTCGGCTCATGGTGGACGACCCGGTAGAGCTGGGCGTGCGTCGGGCCTTCCCCGAACGGGTATGAGCCCGTTCCCGCGAAGGTGACGAGCCCGCCCCAGGAGAAGATGTCGGCGGCTGCGGTAACCGGATCCCCGATGGCCTGTTCCGGTGCCATGAACGCCGGCGTTCCGACCACGTGCAGGTCTTTGCTGATGACTGTTTCGGCATCCGCGACGCGGGCGATGCCGAAGTCGATGACCCGCGGTCCCAGCGGTGAGAGCAGGACGTTGGACGGCTTCAGGTCGCGGTGGATCAGACCGGCCGCGTGGATGGCTGTGAGGGCGGCGGCGACGCTGACCGCGACCCGTTCGAGATCGGCTGAGGGCAGCGGACCGCCGCGGGCTACGGCCTGCGTCAGCGTGGGGCCGTCGATGTACTCGGTGACCAGGTACGGCGCGCCGTCGGCGGGGTCGACGACGTCGAGAACCTCGGCGGTGCAGAACCGGGCGACCCGTTGGGCGACGGCGGCCTCTCGGCGGAACCGGGCGCGGAACTCCGGAACGCGGGCGAGCTCGGCGCGGATCACCTTGACCGCGACCAATCGGTCATCCGGTGCGCGGCCCAGGTAGACCGTGCCCATGCCGCCCTCGCCGAGGCGACCGAGCAGCACGTAGCGACCCAGGCTCGCAGGGTCGGCGGGCGCCAGCGCCGCGGGCGGGCTCGCGGACGGGCTCGCGGGCGGGCTCGCGGACGGGCTCGCGGACGCGCCGGATGGCGAGGGCGGCAGGGACACCCGCGTCCTCCTGATACCGATGGTGCGATGCCCTGGCCTAGGGCCTGTGCGCAGCGTACGCGGTCGCGTTCCGGGTCTGCTGCGCCCGTCAGGAATCGTCCTCGTCAGGAGGCGTCCTCGGCGGGTGGCTGGGCGGTGCGCGGCGGGAGCGGCCACCCGCCCCCTGAGCGCCCGATCAGCGTGACGTTTCCCGACAACGACACGGCTGGTGGTAGGTCGGGACCCTGGCAGTGCCGAACGGACGCGTCGAGCCGGCTGGTGTCGATCATTTCGATCCCGGCCGGGGATTTCTGCGCCGGTCCGGCGGGCACCGCGTTCAGCTCGGCGCACGGCACGCCCGACAGAGCGGGTGCTGCCGGCACGGCGGGTGCCGCAGCAGGGGCGGTGCGCCCGGCTGTCGGTTCCCGGCAGGCGCGTGTCACCGCCACCGCGGTCACGACGGTGAGGACGACGGCGGACACGAAGAAGACCTCCACACCGACCACCGGCCACGGCGACCATGCGGTCATGGCATCCCAGGCGTCGGTGACGCCGCCCGCGGGCGGGCGCCAGAAGTAGGTGACGACCTCGCTGATCGACTCCCCCTGCATGCCGATCGCGGCGGTCAGGAGCGCGAGCGGCATCCAGCGGGCGGAGCGAGGTCGCAGCGTGGCCGTGCCGATGCCGACCAGGACGGCTATCCCGGTGAAGCCGGTGAACAGGTAACGGCCGGAGATCCCCGTGATGTACCCGGTGGCCGCCACGTGCATGGCTGCCCCGACCGCGACGACGACCAGCAGGGCGATGGTCGGCCACAGCATGAACGCCAGGTTCGTCCGGTCCGTCCAGCCGGCGGCGCGGATCACGGCGCAGGCGGCCAGCCCGGCGACGACGCCCGAGGCGGCGAACACCAGCGGCAACGGCAGATCGACCTCGTACCATCCGATCGAACCCCACCATCGGCCCAGCAGGCCCTGCGACATCCAGTTCCAGTAGACGGTCCAGTTCGATCCGATGTACCGGCCGGGTGGAAAACCCGGCGTGCGCGGTTGGAACGTGCCCCATCTGATGATGTTGACCAGCCACCACCACCCGCCGGCAGCGACAATCATGGAACTGCACAGTGCGATCGACCACCTGGACGGGCGCGCGCCACGTAGCCAGATGATCACATACGCGCCGGCGACCATGGCTACCAGCACAACCGCGAAGGCCTTCGTGAGCAACGCCAGGCCGGTGAGCAGCCCTGTCCACCCCGCGGTCCGTGCCGAGGTGTCCCCGGTCAGGATGTGGGTGACCGCCACCGTGACCAGCGCGCCCAACAGGATCAGCAGGTTGTCGTTGTTGACGCTGGAACCGATGTGAACCAGCTGTGGCACGGCGAAGGGCGTCAGCGATGCGACCGTCGCGGCGACAGGGGACGGGTGCAGCCGGCGGGTGGCCGCATGCGCGAGCAGCGGCAGCGGTGCCACCATCAACACGCTGATCATCCGTAGCAGGCCGATGGTCACGTCCCAGCGCAGGGTGTCCCCGCCGGCCGGGAACGCGGCGAGGATGGTCGCGTTCATCCAGTAGTACAACGGTGGATGTTGGACGAGCTGCTGGATGGAGCCGGGCGGCTGCCCGGGGCTGGCGAGTCTGTCCCATGCAGGTCGCGCTGAGCGCGCTACCGCGTCCCGCTCGGGGATCGGGTCGACCGTCAGGTCGTAGGGGTCCGCGGGACTACCGAACGGTGACACCGCGATGGCTCCGACGCCGTCGGCCGTCACAAAGGCGTTGCCCGGGCGCGGCCAGCCGTCGCCCTGGACGATTCGCATGATCGCGTCGACCTGGTTCGGTTCGTCCGGTGCGTGATACTGAGGCACCAGTACTGACCAGCACGCGAGCAGGATGCTGAAAAGCCCGGTGACCAACCAGATGTGCCCCGGGGTTTGACGCGCCAGTGCCGCTGGACTGAACCGTCCGGTGGCGGCGCCATGAGGCTGCCGGGATCCGAACGGCCCCACATCCCGAGCGTCTACTCCCCGAGCGCCTACACCCCGAACGCGCGTATCCCGAACGCCCACGACGGTCATGCCAGCCCCGATTCGTTCGCACCTGATCGACGTCGGGAAGTGTAGCAACTCTAAGTACGCGAAAAGCTACTATCAGTGATAGCCTCGGGATGTGTCGTTCTCTCCCGTGATGCGGTCGGCGGCTTGCATCGAGCTACCGCCAGGAGTCGACCTGGCCGACGATCTTGGCTGGCGAGCCCGCGACGATTGTCTTCGGTGGGACGTCGCGGGTCACCAGGGCGCCCGCGGCGACCACGGCACCCTCGCCGATCGTCACACCCTTCAGGACGATCGCCCCGGTGCCGATCCAGACGCGATCCTCCAGGATCACCGGGGCGCTCATCGGCTGTTCCACTCCATCCACGGTCATGGGGTGGAAGTCGTTGTCGAGGATCTGGGTGTCCCAGGAGATGGTGCAGCCCGCACCGATACTCACGCGCTCCCGCACGAGAATCTTCGCGAAGCCGTTGATGTTGACGTTGTGGCCGAGTTGCAGGAGGCCGGAGTCCACCACGATGCGCGCCCCGCGCTGTACCGATGCGATCCCCTCGCAGCGCAGCCGTCCTTCGGGATGGATCCGCAGCACGGAGGTGTCCCGTCGGGTCGAGATCCCGAACGGGCCGAGGCCGATCCGCAGGGCCGCGCCGTCGGCGAACTCGATGCGTTCGTGCCCTTCGATGACGGTCGGCGATCCGATCCAGATCGGCTGCCCGTGCGCGATCGGGTAGCGCAACCCCGCCGCGAAGGAGCGCGCGGACGCCTCCCGCCCGGCACGCAGCGTCCTGACATTGCGGGCGTATTCCCGAAGGTCGTTGACGAACTGCCGATCAAGCGTTCTGACATGACTGCCGAGCCGATCGCTGAGTCCACCCATGGTCGATAAGCCTAACCGGTCGGAGACGAAGCGATCATGGCCGTGTTGTAACCGCGAAGAGGCGTCCATCCCCGGCGTTCGGACATGCCGTGCAACTCTGGGCTCCAGGCGCATGCGGGGGAGGCGACGATCATTCGATCCGTGAGCAGTCCAGCGGTACCGGTGGACTCGTGCTTTCCGGCTGACTATCAGGAGCAGCGTCGACGTGAGTGGCAGTGTTGTCCGTGCATCCGTCGGTCCGAGTGCGCCGACTCCCAGTGCGCAGATTTCGAGTACACCGACCGTGGGTACCGAGATTCCGACCATCGCGACAGCGGGCACACCCACCCTGAACCGACAGCGATCCGGGGTCCGGCCGGTAGCGGAGATATCCACCGAGCCGTACGTGACGGGCGCGCCATACGTGACTATCGTGCTTCCGTGTTATAACGAGCAGGATCATGTGGTCTGCGAGCTGGAGCGGATCAGTACCGCCATGGATGCCAGTGGCTACAGTTACGAACTGCTGGTCATCGACGACAAGTCGACCGACAACACAGCTGCCGTGCTGCGTGGTGTGATGCATCGATTCCCGCGGATGCGGCTGATTTCATTCCGCCGCAACGGCGGCTCGGGCACCGCGCGCCGCATCGGCACGCAGGACGCCCGCGGGACGATCGTGGTCTGGACCGACGCGGACATGAGCTATCCGAACGAGCGGATTCCGGAGTTCGTCCGCCATCTCGATGCCAACCCCGACGTCGACCAGGTCGTGGGTGCGCGTACCACGGAGGAGGGAACGCACAAGTGGGCGCGGGTGCCGGCCAAGTGGTTCATCCGGATGATCGCGCAGCGCCTGACCGGCATGAAGATTCCCGATCTGAACTCGGGTCTACGGGCATTTCGGCGAGATGTGTCCCTGCCGTACCTGCGGCTACTACCGCCTGGATTCTCCTGCGTCACCACGATCACGATGGCATTTCTCTCGAATCAGCACCCCGTGGACTACATTCCGATCGACTATGCGAAGCGGTCGGGTACGAGCAAGTTCCATCCGTTCCGGGACGCGCGCCGCTATATCCTGCAGGTGCTGCGGATGGTCATGTACTTCGACCCGATCAGGGTGCTGATGCCGATCGCCTTGTGGATCATGGGTTTGGGTTTCGCGAAGCTCGTCGCCGATCTCATCCGGTACAACCTGCGGGTCACCACGTCCACGCTGCTGGCGATTCTGGTCGGTTTTCAGATCGTGGTACTGGCCCTGATCGGCGACCTGATAGTCCGTTCCCGTAGTGATACCTGAGATGTCGACAGCTGGGCCGTCGCCGCCCGGAACACCCCGGGCGCGTATTGCGATCGTGGGTCCGACCCATCCGTACAAGGGAGGCGTCGCCCAGCACACGACGGAGTTGGCACACCGGCTCGCCGCGCGTGGTCACAGTGTGCGGATAGAGTCATGGTCGCGGCAGTATCCGGCCCGGCTCTACCCGGGTCGCCAGCGCGTGAGTCACCCCGAGACAGAGCCCTTCGCGGCCACGGCGTATCCGCTGTCGTGGTGCCGCCCGGATTCGTGGGTACGACTTGGCCGGCGGATGTGCCACAGCGCCGATGCGGTGATCATCGTGGTGGTGACCCCGATCCAGGCGCCGGCCTATCTGGGTATCCTCGCCGGCCTCCGACCGGCGGGAACGACGATCGCAGGTCTGCGGCCGGGGGGTATCCTCGCCGGCCTCCGACCGGCGGGAACGATGATCGCCGGTCTGCGGCCGGGGGGTATCCTCGCCGGCCTCCGACCGGCTGGTCGATTTCCGACCGACCGTCCTGCTGTCCTTGCGTTGTGTCATAACGTGTTGCCGCATGAGCGGCGCGCCGGCGATGAACCGCTGATCCGGGCCGTGCTGCGGCGGGTGTCGGGGGTCGTCGTACACACGCAGGCCGAGGCTGAACAGGCCCGTGCGTTGACGGATCGGCCGGTGGCGGTCGCTGTGATGGCGCCGCATCTGCGGACGTGGCGTGAGATGGATACCGCGGATGGTGACATCCGATCGTCCCCCGATGGCGATGGAGCAGGAGACCAAGCAGAAGACGGGGATCGCGTCCGGCGCAGACTGTTGTTCTTCGGGCTCATCCGACCCTACAAAGGTCTGGATGTCCTGCTGTCGGCATTGGCGGCCGGGCCACCTGATGTGTGCCTGACTGTCGCCGGGGAGTTCTGGGGTGGTATCGAGCGCACCCGCGAGCTCGTCGCCGAGCTCGGCCTGGCCGGGCGGGTGGAGCTGCGTCCCGGATATGTGCCGGTGACCGATGTGCCGGGGTTGTTCGCGACCGCGGATGCGCTCGTTCTGCCCTACCGAGCGGCGACGGCGACCCAGAACGTCGACCTTGCCCACCTGCACGGTCTGCCGGTCGTGGCGACCCGAGTCGGCGGATTGGCCGAGACCGTACGTGATGGCGTGGACGGGCTTCTTGCCGCACCCGGCGACCCGGTGTCGTTGGCCGGGGCGCTGCGGCGGCTCTACGAGCCGGGCGTCCTGAAGGCATTGCGGGCCGCGGTCGTCCCCCCGGACGCGGATGCGGCGTGGGCCCGCTATCTGAATGTGGTCATGGGTGCGATGAGCGTCCATTAGGACACTTTCTGTTCAGATTCTGTGCTGTTTTGTATTGCTTTTGGCACCGTGGTCGATGCGGAGTGTAGTGCTTTCATCGCGGGATGTCCGGTCCGGCGGTGGCGGGCAGACTGTGACTCGTGCCAGGGGTGCCTTCGCCGGGAATGCCGTCCTCGGGGTGGTCTGCGAGTTCACTACGTGACCAGGCTGTGGCCTATGTCGGTCACCAGGTGCATGTGATTCGTCGCCGTGAAGTGGGCACGTTGCTGGAGTGGGCGGGTGAGCTGACCGGGCGCACCGTCCTGGATGTCGCCGGTGGCGATGGCTACTGGGCTGGTCAGGCCGTCCGGCACGGAGCTCGGGCCGTTTGCGTCGATCTTGCCCGGGGTAAACTGGATTTCGGTCGCAGATTGCGCGGGCGTCCCGCTCTCATCGAGGGGGACGCGCTCACGCTGCCGTTCGCCGACGGCTCGTTCGACGTGGTGATGTCGGTCTGCGCGATCGAGCACTTCGATGACGGTCCGGGTGCGCTCACCGAGATGGCGCGGGTCCTCAAGACGGGCGGAGATCTCGTCCTGTCCGCCGACGCGTTGACCCGGGCGCACCGCTGGCCGCGGCTGGCTGCCCGCCATCGGGAGAGATATCAGGTGAAACGTACCTACACGGGTGATCAGCTGGCGGAACTGCTGGACGGCCGCGGCCTGTCCGTGGTCCGCCAGACCTACCTGTTCCGATCGCCGCTGGCCGAACGGCTGTACCTGACGCTGTCGGCCAGCGGCGGCCGTCTCGGCTGGAACGCGGCTGCGCTGCTCTCGCCCGTCGTGGCGATGTCGGACCGGCGCAGCCCAGACGGCGGTGGCAGCGTGGTGCTCACCCACGCCCGCAAAGATCGTCGAAGGTTCCCGCAGCCCACGCCGATAACAACAGATGAGCCATAGCTGCGGCAGATTGTTGGGTGCCATTGGCTGACACCCACGGGGATGTGGTGGCGGCGTTCACCGTCAACGGTGCCGGCCTGACCGATCAGAAGGTGTTCGATCCGTTCGGGGTTCCGACGACGGCGGGTAGTGCGAATGTGCGGGTCGGCTTTCAGGGGTCGTGGACGGATCCGACGACGGCGAAGGTGAGTGCGGAGGCCCGCTGGTACACACCCGGTACTGGTGGGTTTGTCTCTCGGGACAGTGCGGGTCTGCCGTTGACGTCGGGGATCTCGGCGAATCGGTATGTGTATGGCAACGCGAACCCGCTGGCGTTCAACGATCCGTCGGGGCATTCTTTTCTCAGGGTTGTTGGCAGATTTGAGCATTCAGTGGTTAACGGGGTTAAGGCGGGGGGTCGGGCAGTCGGTTCGATTTATGAATCGGTATCGGGCGCGTCGTTGAGCGCGGAAGAGGCGATTCTTGAAGCTGAGATGATGGCGGGGAGTAGTCTCTCGTGGACTGGGGTCGGCCTTATTGTGGTGGGGTTGGCGGTTGCCGGTACCGTGGAGTACTTCGCTCTTCGTGGTTCGTCGCAGCCGGTAACCAATCCCAATGACTTTCCCGCTCCCGATCCGAACGGCAATCCGAATCCAGGTGCCGGCAATGGCAACGGTGGTGGCGGTGGCGGCAACGGTGCCGGTGCCGGCGGTGGCCATGGTGGTGGTGTCAAGGGTAGGGCGAGTACGAACGCGGGTTCGCCGTTGAAGCGGTCGATTCCACCGATCCCGCTGCCGCAGTTGAAGCCGCAGTCGTCGGCGGGGACGGCTGTGTCGTCGTTGCCGAATATCGAGTGGCCCGATGGTTCGTCGCCGGCGGGGACACCGTTGGATCTTGTGGACTGTGTGCTGGGGACCTGTGCGGATTCGTTGCGGTCGGGGGATGGGGCGTCTGGGCAGGGCACGGATGGTAGCTGCGCCTCGGCGGGGGGTCCGTCACCGTTGGCGACGACTTGTGTGCCGGACGAGCCTGCGCCTGATCCGGCTGCGGGTGGTGCCGGCGGTCCGTCCGGTGGCGGTAAGCCTTCCGCCCCGCCCACCTTTCCCGACTCACCCAGGAACCTCGACGACGGTGACATCTCATGAAATAATTCGGAGTCGTTAGAGTTTCGCGACCCGCATCAAGGTGGCGTGCCACTTGTCGCTGCCGTGACCCAATTTGGTTTGTACCGCTCCGCGCCGCTCTACTTAATTATTTTTCAAGAAATGGATTTGGAAACCGAATCGCCCGGGTTCAGTGGAGGGTCGCATATGCTCCACGCTGCTTTCTTCGGAGCGTTTGTGCGTGCGGCGATGACCGAGCTCCGCTGGTAACTAATCGATAGATCTGTTGCGTATCTGTTGTGTAAATGTAGCGGTTTTTCCAGAATATTCATGTTCGGATAGGCATGGAAAGTTTTATACTGATTTTCATGTTTTACGGTCGGCTGCTCTGGCAGCCCAAGGATCGGGTGCCCAGCGGAACGAAGACGGTCTTTCGTGTTGGGTCGATGACGGTGAGTGTGCTGGTTGCGATCGCTGCGTGTTCACCACACTCGACGGCAGCGCATCTACCCATGCCTGTGCCGACGCCCTCCGTGCCCTCCGCGCCCTCGACGGTTTCTGTTTCCCCGCCTGTGGCAGGCTCGGCTGCCGACGAAGTGACGGCGTCGCCGAGCGCACCATCACCTGCAGTAAGTTCCCAAGGCCCGGCGGAACGTCCGTCGGACAGTAGTCCAACCAACGCCGGGAGCCAGGCTTTGGCCAGTGCTAGGCGGGTTGTCGCCCGTCCGCACGCGACGCCGCAACCGTCAGCTCGGCCGTCGACTCGGCAGATCCCGCCTCTGCCGCTCCCCTCCCTCAAGCCGCAGCCGCCGGCCGGGACGATATGGTCATCAGCGACGAACATTGCCTGGCCGCCAGGCTCGTCTCCGCAGGGCAAGCCGTTGGTACTCCAGGAGTGCACCCTGGGTACCTGCGCGGATCCAGCCCCACTGGCCACGGTGACGCCCCGACCATCCGCCAGCGGTTGAGGCCGGGTAGTAATAGATTTCTGCGATTTTCGTCCAAGCCACCGCTCGGGGCCACAGTGGCACACTTGCCGGCGTGGACGAGGAAGCGATACCCATCCTGCACGTCAAGAACGCCGAAAGAGCCGTCGCCTGGTATACGCGGATCGGCTTCGTCAAAGAGTGGGAGCACCGCTTCGAACCCGGGCTCCCCGCGTTCGTGTGCGTCGCGAGCGGCCGGGCGCGGCTTTTCCTATCCGAGCACAGCGGCGACGCCCGACCCGACTGTCCCGCACAGCGCCCGAATGTACGACTACTACCTGGGCGGCAAGGACCACTACCCGGCGGACCGGGACGCCGCCGAAAAGGTGATGAAGAGCGCCCGGCAATAGAGACGTGGATCAAGGGATGGGGCTTGGGTGCGTAGATCGCGAGACGGAGGAGAGCCGCACCCTGGTTGTGGGTGTCGACCGACGACAACACAGGGAGGTGCGTGCCCCGGCCCCGCGAGGCCGCGCTTGTGTTGCCGGCCGCTCTGTGGGAACGATGTGAATCTGGTGTTGTGGGAGGAGCATCAGATTCACATCGTCAGGAGCGTCTGGCAGTAGGGGTGTGGATGAAGGAAGGGGGCTGGGGTGCGTGCATGGTGAGACGGCGGCGGGAGTCACTCTGATTGTGGGTGTCGACCTGATTGTGGGTATCGACCGACGAGCCGGGGTACTCGTGCCTCGCGAAGCGATAGCCGGGGAGCGATGCGGCGAGGTGCGTGCCCCGGTCCCGCGACGCCGCGTCCCTATTGCTGGTCGCTCTAAAGCCTTCCCGCAGATGCGGACCATTGCCCGCGCAGGCCGTGCCTTTATGCGTCGGATGGTGCGCTTCATCGCGGCGAAGACCGGCGTCCGCCGGTGCCGTCGTCAGCGCGGTCGGTCGCACGCCGTGATGCGAACCGTAGCTCACGACTGAATCGTGCCGCGACCAACGGCAAGATCGGCACGAGTTTGTCGTCGGGTACGCCTTTCCGGCCGAAAAGCGTACACAGCGACAAACTCGCGCCGATCATCATCTGAGCCAGAGGTGGATCGTCATCTGGGCCAAAGATAGATCATCACCTGGGCCGGGGGTGAACGTTCTGCGGGCGGTCGATCATGAAGGTGCACCAGACGGACTTGCCGCTGTCGGTGGTTCGCGCTCCCCAGCGATCCGCGATCAACGAGACGAGATGGACACCGCGGCCGTGCTCGTCGTCGGCGGTCGCTCGCCGCCGCCGTGGCAAGGTGGCCGTACCGTCGCGGACGTCGAGCACCAGTTCGCCTCCGGCCGGTCGTAACCTCAGGTCCATGGGCGGTCTCCCGTACAGGACGGCGTTGGTGACGAGCTCGCTGACCGCAAGAACGACGTCGGCGGCACGCCCCGGTGGGATCCGCCAGGATTCCAGCGCTGCGGCAGCAGCCCGGCGGGCCTCCCGTACACCCTGACAGCTGTCGGGAATCTCCATGTGCAGGATGGGCTGACCGCCATCGGTTGACAACGCGCCATCGGTTGACAACGCGCCATCGGTTGACAACGCGCCATCGGTTGACAACGCGCCATCCGCTGACAACGGCGGTGCGACCTGGACGAGCAGCAACGCGATGTCGTCGTCCTGGTCGCCGGGGAGCATCCGGTCAACGAGCAGAGCCGGCAGCGCGTTGAGAGGGATGTCGCGGGATCCGGCCAGATATCCGCAGAGCTTGTCGATGCCGGTGTCGATGTCACGGCCGCGCTGCTCGACCAGCCCGTCGGTGTAGAGGACCAGCACGGCACCCCGGGGGAGGGCCACCCGCTGTTCGGTGAATTCCGGAAGATCGGCGCCCAGGGGAGGCCCCGATCCATCGGTCAACTGGTGGACCGTACCGGTCGGGTCGATGAGCAGCGGGGGCAGGTGACCGGCCCTGGCAAAGGTCAGGGAGTGGTCGAGCGCGTCGTGGACCGCATAGACACAGGTCACGATCGAGTCCTCGGAGAGGTCGCGGACAACCCCGTCGAGCAGCTCGAGGAGATCCGCCGGCGGCAGGTCGAGGCGGGCGTAGGCACGCACCGCCGCGCGTAGCTGTCCCATGACGGCCGCGGCGCGCACCCCCCGGCCCATCACGTCACCGATGACGAGCGCGGTTCGGCCGGCGCCGAGATCGATCACGTCGTACCAGTCCCCGCCGACCTCGGTCTCGCCTTCGGCGCGGTAGTACACGGCGGTATGCAGCGTGCCGTGAACGAAGGATGTTGTGGGGAGAAGACTTCGCTGGAGCTCGGCGGCGATCCGGTGCTCACGGGCAGCCGATTGTTCGATCACCGTCGTGGTCCGCACCGCTTCCTCGGCCCGCCGTCGTTCGGTGAGGTCCAGACACGAGCCGATGTATCCGGTGAAGCGGCCCGCCAGGTCGAAGATGGGACGGCCGACATCAAGTATCCATCGGAAATCGCCGTCCGCGTGGCGCAGCCGATACTCCGTTTCGAAGGGCTTGCGGTCATCGAATGCCTCGCGGTAGACGTTGACACAACGGTCGAGATCCTCCGGGTGCACACCGTCCGCCCAGCCGTATCCCAGCTCCTGCTCGACTGTGCGACCGGTGAACGAAAGCCACGTGTTGTTGAAGTAGTCGCATCCGCCGTCCGTGCCGGACCGCCAGATCAGCAGTGGGAAGTCGTCGAGAAGGTGCAGATAGTGCGCGCCCACCCGGCGTGCCCGCTCCAGCTCCAGATTTGCCCGCACCCGCGTTCGCAGCTCCGCGATCGAGAATGGTTTGGTCAGGTAGTCATCGGCCCCTGCCTCAAGTCCGGTGACCGCGGCATCCTCTCCTGCGCGCGCCGACAGCGCGACTACTGGCAGATGCGCGGTCGAGGCGTCCGCACGGATGGCGGCGAGCAGCGCGAAACCGTCGACCCCCGGCATCATCATGTCGGTGAGTACCAGGTCCGGCGGAATGTTCCGGATTCGGCGGAGTGCCGCGGCCCCGTCGGCTGCTGCCGTCACGTCGTAGTCGTCGGACAGCAGCGTGACGAGATAGTCACGCATGTCGGCATTGTCGTCCACGACCAGCACGCGCGCCCGGCCGTCATCGCTGTCTGGAGGTGGGCGCACGGCAGCAGCGGCAACGTCGGGTTGCGGCCGGTTGGACCACCGCATCGCCTCGGCGAGAAGCCCATCCGCGGATTCCGTGAGAGTACCTGGAGGCGCGGACGTTCGGGCACCTCGGCCGGCGGGGATAACGCTGTCGGTAGGCAGGTGTGCGTGACCGAACGGTAGCCGGACGGTGAAGGTGCTGCCGGCTCCCGGCGCGCTGTGCACGGTGACACTGCCCCCGTGCACAGCGGTGAGTTCGGCGACGAGCGCGAGGCCGATGCCCGCGCCTTCGTGCGAGCGCCCGCCCGCATTCGGGACACGACGGAACCGCTCGAACAGGCGGACCTGCTCGGCCGTGTCGATGCCGATGCCCGTATCGGTGACCGACAGTTCGGCCCAACGGGTCGGGCCCTCATCCACCGCGGCCACCCGGACGGTGATGGTGCCGTGCAGCGTGAACTTGAGGGCGTTCGACAGCAGGTTGATGATAATTTTGTCCCACTGGTCACGGTCGATCCACACCGGCTCGGGTAACGGCGGGCACTCCACCACCAAGGCGAGGCCGGCTTTTTCGGTCGCAGCTCGGAACATACGTGTCAGGTCCGCGGTGTGGCCGGCCAGGTCGACGGGCTCGTATTGGGGCTCCAGTCGGCCGGCCTCGATCCGGACGAAGTCCAGCAGATTGTTGACCAGGCGAAGCAGCCGTAGCGCATTGCGGCGGACCAGCTCGACCCGTTCGCGCTGGACCTCCGCGAGCGGGAACCTCTCGTCGGTGAGGGCGTCCTGCGCAGGGCCCAGCATCAGCGTCAGCGGCGTACGGAACTCATGACTGATGTTGGCGAAGAAAGTCGTCTTCGCCGCAATGATCTCATTCAGCGTTATTGCTCGGTTACGTTCTGTCGCATATGCGACCGCGTTCGACATCGAACTGGTGATCTGATCGGCGGCGAGGGAGAAGAAGCTGCGGTAGTCGTCGTCCCACGGGCGCCGGGGACTGACCCCTGCAACGAGAACTCCGCGCGCGCCCACCGCCCGCAGCGGCAGGATGAGAGCCCGTCTGACGACGCCGAGCCGTGGTGCGGGCACCGCCAGCCCTTCGACCAGGGTCGGCTCGTGCTCGTCGAACGCCGCACGTGCTTCGCCGACCAACGTCGTACTCGTCGCCTCGATGTTGTCCATGCCTTCGCCGGCCACGAGATGGAGGGTGGGCTCGTGGCCGGGCTCAGCCCCGTCAACAGCTCCGTCAACAGTCTGGCCGTCATCGAGGCCGCCAGCCAGATAGAGCAGCGCGAACGGAACATCGGCGCGGGCCTCGCCGAGCGCCGTGGCTGCCCGTTCCAGCACCTCCTGAGTGGTTCGCGCCTCGTTCGTGCTGGATGCCAGTGACCGCAGCGTCCGCAGCCGACGCGCACCAACCACCTGCGCGGTCGTCTCCGTGCATGCGCTGAATACACCGCCGACATGACCGGACTCGTCCCGGAGCGGACCATTGGAGAACGTGAAATAACACTCCTCCTGATAGCCGTGTCGATTCATGGGGAGCATTTCGTCCTCGTAGCGGAAAGCTCCTTCGCCGGCCAGTACCGCGGACAACATCGGTCTGACGGCATCCCATATCTCCGACCACACTTCCGCGGCTGCTCGGCCCATCGCGGACGGATGTTTGTCGCCGAGCATCGCCATGTAGGCGTCGTTGTAAATCTTCACCAGCCGCGGTCCCCAGAAGATCACTATGGGGAACCGGGACGACAGGCAGATGCCGATGGCTGTCCGCAGAGTCTGTGGCCAGGCCCACGGGGAGCCGATCGGTGTCACGGACCAGTCCAGGTCACGCATCAGTGCCCCGGTGGCGCCGCCGGCGTCGAACATCTGGGCCAGATCTGTTGGGATCGCAGCCGTCGTCGCTGCGGCCATGGTCGTTTCGGTGCTCCCGGTCGTGGACGTTTGGCTGCTGTGGTGCTCCGTGCTCTGGTGCTCCGTGCTTACCGGATACGGACTGCCGGGGCCTGCGCCGGTGGAGCGCTCGGTGATGATGTTCGGATCCTCCTGGATGGCGCGTGACTGCCCGGGCGCTCGGTTCTGCCGGCCGCGGTCCATGTGCACTCCGGCGGCCGACTCCTGATCTGACGGCACCATGACTCCCCGCACCCGACCCACAGCCGGACCGGTCTGCGTCGGTCCTTCGGTAAAGACCCAGAAGATACCCGCGCGATCCCGATGGAAACCCGCTCGATGATCGCTTCTGTCGGTGCGTGCCTGACTGCCTTGGTGATATCGGGCGCCCGACGCCGAGCCAGGGCACCTTGCCCGGCGCGAGCCGCGTGGCCCAGGCGGGTTCAGACGGTTCAGACGGTTCAGACAGTGGGGTTCAGGCTGTGTAGCCGCGGCTGGAGTCGACCGGTTTGGCCGTGGCACCGATCGAGGCGACGAATTCCTTCGATATCACCGGATGCGAGAACATCGGAAAGTCATTGGCGATGGCGTTGTCGTGTTCCTCCTGGGACGTCGCCGCGACGCAGTCGGTGAGGGTGAAGACGTTGAAACCTTTCTCGTACGCGGTCCGCATCGTGGATTCCACGCAACAGTTGGTCAGGAAGCCGCCGAGCGCGACATTCCTGATTCCCCGGTTCCGAAGGATGAAGTCGAGGTTCGTGCTCATGAACGTATCCAGGCCGCGCTTGCCCTCGACCACGATGTCGCCCACGGCGGGTGTCAGGCCCGCGACGATCTGCGCGCCCCACGAATCCTTGATGAAGGCGTTGCTCTCCACGACCCCGGCGAGGATGCCGTACGGCTTGGCGCTGATCTCGCCGTAGCCTGCGGCGAACGAGATCGGCGCATGGATGATCGTGACACCTGCCTGTCGGGCCTGCTCGGCGGCGGTGATCGTGTTGGCGAGCATCCCGGTCCGATCCATCACATCCGCCACCGCACCGTGCAGCGCGCCACCGTCGGTGGTGAAGTCGTTCTGAAACTCGATGAGGACAACGGCGGTCTCGGTCGGGTTCAGGCCCATCACATCTCCCGTTGCGGCGGCGGATGTTGTGCGTTATCTCACGCTACCGCTCTGGAGCGTCCGGCAATAGGGCCCGCGGCGTCGCGGGGCCGGGACAATCTGGCAGGGAAGGCGTGGTCAGGTCTCTTCGGCCTGCGCGTCCGGGCACGTTCCCTGGCCGGCGAGCGGACCTGGCACCGGCGGCAGCCCTGAGGCGAGGACACCGGCGACCACGCGCCGTAGGGCGTCGGAAAAACTGATCTGTTCCTGGGCGGTCAACGGTGCCAGAATCTGTTGCTCGGCCAGGCGTAGACGGGCGGTCACCTCCCGGAGTTGGGTGTGACCGGCCTCGGTCGGGCGGACGATGCGCGCCCGCCGGTCGGCCGGATCGGGACACCGTCTGACCAGCGCACCGCGTTCGAGGTCGTCGATCAACCGCACCATGACGGAGCGGTCGACACCGAGGCAGCGGGCGACTTCAAGCTGGTTGCGCTCACACCCGCCGGCAGTGGCCGAGAGCACCTGAAGCCCGCGGAGTCCGCCGGGAAAGTCCCCGACCGCGGTCTGTGCCGCCTGGTGAAACCCGTGCAGGGCCTGGCTCAGCAACCAGCCGAGGTCTTCGTGGAGCTCCTCGGGCAGCACGGCCACCGGCTCGCTCACCTCGGCCCGCACCTCCGAATGGTCCACCTATCCGATCCTACTGTTCGTCGTCTGAGATAGTCTCTGCACATGATGTGTGCCAACGAAGATGATTATCTGTCGGCATGATCTGATTTTGCATTTATCCACCACGGCAAGGAGATCGCGTGTCCACACTCCTGCACATCGACTCGAGCGTGAGTCCGGGCTCGGCGTCTCGGGCCGTCGCCGGCCAGTTCGCCGCTGCCTGGGCCGACAGCCACGCGAATGGCACCGTCGTTCACCGGGACCTGGCCGCCACCCCGCCGCCACACATCAGCTGGGACGGCGTGACAGCCTCGATGACCCCGGACGAGGCGCGCACGGCTGAGCAGACCGCGGCCTGGCAGGCCCGCGAGGAACTCATCAGCGAACTCGAGGCGGCCGACAGCGTGCTGGTCTCCGTCCCGATGTACAACTGGTCGATCACCTCGACCCTCAAGGCGTGGCTTGACAATGTGATAGCCATCGGGCGGACGGTCGACATGACAGGCGGCCCCGGCGTGCTCACCGGCAAGCCGGTCACCGTGATCACCGCTCGCGGTGGGGCGTACGGCCCGGGTACCCCGCAGGAGGGCAACGACCACCAGGAGCCGTACCTGCGGCACGTGTTCGGGGCGCTCGGCGCGACCGACATCAGCTTCATCCACGTCGAACTGACGATGGCTGCGATCAACCCGGCCATGGCCGAGCTCGTCCCGTTGGCCGAGCAGTCGCGGGAAGCCGCCGAAAAGGCCGCACTGGCCCGCGCGGCAGCCTGACCGGTTCCGGTCGGACTCCAGGCGCCGGAGAGTGCCATGCCCGCACAGCGGGCACGGGCCTGCGCACCGGGCACGGCACTCTCGGGTTGACTCGTACGGCGCTGTGCCTGCAGCGCCTGGCGGCAGATCGGACGCGGGGTCACGGGCGCAGCGGCAGCGCCTTACCCGGGTTGAGGATCCCGGTCGGATCGAGCGCGCGTTTCACGGTGTCGTGCAGCGACCGGGCGACCGGATCCAGCTCCTCGGCGAGGACATGGCGTTTGATCATGCCGATGCCATGTTCGCCGGTGACGGTCCCGCCTACGCGCAGGGCTACGTGCAGCAGGTCGTCGAAGGCCGCGAGCGCGCGTACGGCGGCGTCGGGATCGTCGTGCGGGTACACGATCGTCGGGTGCAGGTTGCCGTCCCCGGCATGGCCGAAGGTACCGATGACGACCTCGCGGTCGGCGGCGATCCGCTCGATACTGCTGATCGTTTCGGCGAGCCGTGAGCGCGGTACCGCGATGTCGTCGAGCAGCCACGCGCCGAGTCGTTCGAGCGCCGGAAAGGCCAGGCGACGGGCGCCGAGCAGCATGTCGGCCTGTTCGGCGTCCTCGGAGCGGTAAGCCTCAGTGGCACCTGCCGCATCGCACGCGGTGAGGATGGTGTCGGCTTCGTTGTCACCAGCCTGACCAGGAAGGTCGCTCTGCGCGATGAGCAGAGCGGCCGCCGATGTGTCCAGGCCCATCGGCGCGAAGCGCTCGACCGCGGCCAGCGTCGTCGCGTCCATGAGCTCCAGCAGGGACGGTATGGCCACCATCATGATCGACTCGACCGCGCGTCCGGCGCTGACCAGGTCGGGGAACAGCGCGACAGCGGTGGTCGGTGGTGGCGGCAATGGGCGCAGCCGCAGTCTGGCCTGCGTGACGACACCGAGGGTGCCCTCACTGCCGACGAACAGCCCGACCAGGTCGTAGCCGGCTACCCCCTTGATGCCGCGACGCCCGATCCGGGTGACCCGCCCGTCGGCCAGTACGACTTCGAGGCCGAGCACGGCGTCGCGGGTGGCACCATATTTCACGCAGCACAGGCCACCGGCGTTCGTGGCGATGTTGCCGCCGATCGTGCACCACTCCCGCGACGCCGGGTCGGGCGCGTACAGCAGGCCGTGCGCGGCCGCCTCGTCACGCAACCGTTGGTTGATCACTCCGGGTTCGACGACTGCGTATCCGTCGGCGGGTCGGATCTCGCGGATCGCGTCCATCCGGTCAAGACACAGGACGACGCATCCGTCGGTCGCGTTGGCCCCGCCGGACAGCCCGGAGCCGGCGCCGCGCGGGACCACCGGCACCTGCCGGCGGTGCGCGGCCCGCATGACCGCCTGCACCTGTGCGGTGGTGCGCGGGAAGACGACGGCGGCCGGTTGCCCGGCGCCCGCCCCGGCCGCCTGATCATGTCGGTAGGAGGCGAGAAGATCGGGATCGGTCATCACCGCACCGTCGGGCAGTGCCGCTTCGAGGGCACTGGCCGTCGTGTCCTCATTGGTTCGCATCCGCGCCACCAACCGACAGTAGAGCCTGCGCCGGGATCGTGCGGCCCGCCGGTGACCGGCCCGTTTCCGGCCGTCGCACTACACTGAACCGCAGGTCGAGGTGGGAGGGCTGCCGTGAAGTTCGAGCTGCTGAAGGCTCATGGCTCAAGCAATGACATATTCATTGTCGACGGCCGACCCGGCGAGCTTTTTGCGACGACTGGCGAACTCATCGAATTCGTTCGGCTCGTCTGTGACCGGCAGGGTCCGCTGGGCAGCGATGGTCTGTATTTTGTGGACGATGCGCGAGAAGTGCCCGAAGCGTTCTTCTTCAATCCGGACGGAACACCGGCCAAACTGTGCGGTAACGGCCTGCGATGTGTTGGTCGACTCATCCTCGAACGTCGAGGTGTCGAGATCTCGGACGTGTCGACGGGCGGCGGCCGGTTCCGGGTTGAACGGATCGAGGATGTCGCTGCCGGCGTCCCCGCCGTGGCCATAGAGCTTCCCCCGGTGACATTCCGGGCTGCGGACGTCCCGATCGTCAGCCCGGGCGCCGAGCATGTCAACACCATGATCGCATCATTGCACCCGCACCTGCGCTTCACCGGTGTCGCCGTTCCCAATTCGCACCTCGTCGCGATTGTCGACGAGTATGACGAGGGCGAGCTGGTGGCCGTGGGTGGCGCGGCGGCGAAACTACCGCACGTTCTCCCGGCCGGTGCCAACGTGTCGTTCATACGCCCGCTCTCGGCGCCGCGGGAAATCTTCGTCCGCACCTTCGAGCGGGGAGCCGGGCTGACCCCGTCATGCGGGTCCGGGGTGGTCGCGTCACGCATGGTGTATTCCAGGCTCGGTCATGTACCCGCGGATGAGGCGGTCGTGGTCCGTAACCCGGGTGGCAGCTCGGTGTGCCGTGTCACGTTCGGTCCGGGCGGTTCCCGGATTCCGCGGCTGGAAGGCAACGCGACTTTTGTCTACCGTGCGGTCGTCGACGCGGAGCAGTTGCGGCGTGGCCAGCACGGGGAACTCGACGTCGAGATGCTCACCGATGAGATATCCGCCTACGAGCTGTTCTATGAGAAGAACATACGGCGGATCCGCGACAGCGGAATCATCGTATGAGATAGCCGTCTTCGGCGCAATCGTCCGGTTTCAATGTACACGGCGAGCGGTCTGTCCTACACTGAACGTCATAGGTCGTTTCGACTCAATGGAGTGTCGGGCATGATCCTTTTGCGCAGTCGACTGCTCGTCTTGTGCGGCGGAGTGCTCGCCCTGGTCGCCGGCGGCTTAGCCACGTCCTGCGGCGAAGCCGGTAACCGGGACGGGTTGCCTCGGCCGACGTCCCCGACCAGTCGCGCGTCATCATCGATACCCGCACCGACCCCGACACCCATCTCGACTCCCACCCCGATCACGTCAGGCGAATACCAGGCCGCCCTCTCGGCGCTGGACTCGGCACTGGCCCCTCAGTTTTCGGCCGTCTTTCTCAGCGGTACGCCGGCTGCCCTGTCCAACGCGTTCAAGAGCGCCGCGGCCGAGCTGCGAACCCAGGGCCTGACGCTGTCGCGGATCCGGCCCCCGGCCGACGTCGCGGCCGCTCATAAGAATCTTGTCGTTGCGTTGTCCACGTTGACCAGTGATCTTTCGAGCCTGGCCGGTGACGCCCGTGATCATACACTGTGCACAGGCGGCGCTGGAATGCCGAGGGCTGCCAGCGGTGACGGCGCGCGGGCGCTGCGCTCGGCCGCGACCGCGATCGCGTCCGCCGATCCCGCGCAGTCGTACAAGGTCGGGACGTTCATGCCGGCCGCCCAGCCGGACCTCAACCGCCAACCTGCCAACGGCAATCTCAGCCCGGGAAAGCGTGGCGGTCTGGGTAAGCTGACCATCAAGGCGGCCACGACCGATGCGGTGATCAAGCTGACCGGGGGTGGCACCCTGATCCGGAACATCTACGTCCGGGCTGGTCAGACGGTGGTCGCCGATGGCATTCCGGACGGGACGTTCGACGTGTTCTTCACCACCGGTACGGACTGGGAGTCCGCCGCTTCCCGCTTCACCCGGGACTGCGCCTTCAGCAAGTTCGACCAACCGTTGCCATACCAGACGAAGTACTTCTCGACTCAGACTCAGTACACGACCTTCACGTTGACGCTGTACAAGAGCATCGACGGCAACGCCAGC
Organism: Protofrankia sp. Cr2; assembly: GCF_963555885.1. Taxonomy (NCBI): domain Bacteria; kingdom Bacillati; phylum Actinomycetota; class Actinomycetes; order Frankiales; family Frankiaceae; genus Protofrankia; species Protofrankia sp. Cr2. The sequence goes on along the minus strand of NZ_CAUVXG010000016.1, from coordinate 1,102 downwards.
ACCAGCAGCGTCGATCCGGATTCGTTCCCCGCCGTCTGAGTTCCCCGCCCGCCCAGGCCAAGGGATACGCGCGGGGAGCTGCTTTCGCGCATCGCCTGGCCCGAACAGCGGCCTCAGGTGCGGCCTCAGGTGAGGCGATCGGCGGGGCCGGACTTGATGGCCTCCACGAGTTGGCCCAGCTTGTCCTCGGGGAGGTTTCTGGCCAGGTCGGCCTCGCTGATCATGCCTACCAGCTGGTTGTTCTCGATCACGGGAAGACGCTTGATCCGATGGTCCATCATCTGGCGCATGACGTCATCGAGGTCGGCGTTCGCGTCGGTGTAGAACGGCCGGCCCTGCCCCAGATCCCTGGCCCGCGTCGTCGTGGGGTCCTTTCCCTCGGCGAGGCACCTGATCACGATGTCGCGGTCGGTGATGATGCCATGAAGCTTGTTGTCCTCGCCGCAGATCGGCAACGAGCCCACGCCGAGGTCCCGCATCCTGCGGGCGGCGTCCACGAGCGTCTCGGTCTCACCGATGCACTCGGCGTCCCGGTGCATGATCTGATGTGCGGTAGTCATGCGGATCCCCTCTCCTTCTGGTCAGATCGTCTGACCAGATCTACGGACCCGCGGCGACCTGTGGTGCGTGCCGTGCCGCCGTCCACCGCGAGCGCCCTCGGCCACGCCCGTGTTGGTACCCCGGATGTGTGGCCGCATGCCGCGGGCGGACGCGTTCACTGCTGGCGGTCCACCCGACCACGTGGGTGACCAGCCACTGGTCTGGACCGTGACCACTAAGGTGGCGACGCCGGTCGCGTCGTGAACGGCATGAGATGTGCCCACATCAGGGCACGTATCCGATGCCGTACGGTGGAGAAGGGCGAATCGGCGTGAACCCCTCGGACCGGGCATGGGACCAGAATGCGCAGCGATCTCGGCAGCCTCAGGCGTGCCGGCGACGTCGCGCTGAGCGCGATCGTCGTCTGGATCACGATGGCCAGTGGTCACGGCGCTTCACATCGCAGAAAGAGCCGTGAGCAGGTGGTGCACCGGCGGGCTGGCGACCCCCTCCGCCGCCAGCCCGCCGGTTTCCGGCTATCTCTTCTCCCCCAGTTCCACCC
>NZ_CAUVXG010000015.1:42541-95435 GCF_963555885.1 Protofrankia sp. Cr2 | reverse complement strand
GATGCCGCGGGCGCACCTCGGCCCCCCAGCCGAGGTGCGCCCGCGGCATCCGATCGTGCTCTACCGGTGGGCGCAAAACAGATCCTGCCGGCCCTGCGAACGGCCGAACAGAGCGCCCCCGCACCGGAGCAGGGGTGCTCCCCTGCCGAAAGAGCCAGCGCGACCCTGTTGACCTGCGCGGATTCACCTGGGCCCGTGACCTGGAGATGACAGCCGGCAGGCCTTTTCACAGTTACGCTCATCGGGTGGTTGGCATGAAAGGGGCGGCGGGAACGCATGGTCGCAAGAGGGGTACCGGATGCGGCACCGCCGGCGGTCGTCGTCGCGAGAATCACCGCCAGCGGGCGGCGCTGGGCGCTGGGGTCGGGCCGTCGACTGACGTTCGGCCGCGCCGGCTGCGACATCCCCTTCGGGGCCGACCCGCAGGACCTGTTGGTGTCCCGCCGTGCTGGAACCCTGGCTGAAAGTGAAGGCGCGATCGTCATCGGCAACACCGGTCGGCATCCGCTCCTGTTGTTGACCGCGGACGGGGATACCCATCGCATCCTGTCCCCTGCGACGGCGGTCTCGGCGGGTCTCGCCGAGTTCCAGATCGTGGCAGTCGGTGCGGATGGTCAGCGGCATGAGATCGGCGTTGTGCACTATCGCCGCCAGCCGGTACACCGGGAGCAGGACACGATGCAGCTTTCCGTCCGGCTGACCCAGACCGAACGCCTCCTGTTGGTCGCACTCTGCGAACCCCGCCTGCGCACGGGGGACAACCATGCGCCGTTCGCGACCTACCGGGAAATCGCCCGCCGGGTCAACCGTGACGACAACTACGTTCGTTCCCGTCTGGCCACGGTCCGGAGCAACCTCGCCGGACAGGGGATCCCGGGACTGCTTCGCGATGAGCCTGGTCCCGCTTCGCGGCGGCTGCCGGACTACATCGTCCGGCTCGGCGAATGGGTGCTGGCCGCTGGCCACATCACCGTCGCCGACCTCGATCTGCTCGCCTGACCAGCTGTTCGATCACACCTGATCGAACGCCCGATCCTCGGGCACTGGTGGCCGCCGCAACACTCTGACTACTTAGAGTGTTGTTATGAACACGCTGAGTGTCTGTAGGGTGTGCGTCAGGAGATCGGACAACGGCGGGGGTGATCACTTTGTCCACCATGGTCCGCGACCGGGCGAACTTCGCGCCGACACTGCTCATGCCGGCTGACGGTGCCCTGGTCGTGTCTGCGCCGAACATGATCGGTAGTGTCCGGTTCACGCCGAACCGCGGCTACCGCCGCGCGCCAGACCTGGTGTGACCCGGCTGGTCCGACGAGATGATCACAAGGGCTCCTCGGACCGCCGACACGGGGGCACTCCGCGCCGCTGCGGGGTGCCCCCGTGTCACCAGACCATCCGGCGACGCCGCGCCGCTATTGCCGAGCGCTTAGGCGTGATTGTCAGCTCGCCGGATCGGTGGAATGCGCGTGGAAGCGGCTGCCTGGTCCGCTCCGGTGTCCTCGTCCGCCGGCGTGATGACCTCGGCGGGTACCGGTGTGTTGCGAATCTCCTCGATCTCTTCGGGTGCCTCCACGGACACGCTCGGCAGTAGGCGATCCAGCCAGCGTGGCAGCCACCAGTTCGCCTTCCCGAACAGGTGCATGAGCGCCGGCACGAGCAGGGCGCGGACGACGAAGGCGTCGATCAGTACGGCTACCGCGAGTCCCATGCCGAAAAGCTTGATCACCCGGTCGTCCGCGAGGGTGAAGGAGGCGAAGACCACTGTCATGATGGCGCCTGCGGCTGTGATCACCCGTCCCGTCTCGGCCTGGCCGAGGGAGACCGCGATCCGGTTGTCCCGCCGGACCAGCCACTCCTCGTGCATTCGGCTCACCAGGAACACTTCGTAGTCCATGGACAAGCCGAACAGGATGGCGAACAGCATCACCGGCAGGAACGGCTCTATCGGCCCGCCCTTGACCCCGACGATCCCGGCGAACCATCCCCACTGGAAGATCGCGACGATGACACCGAACGCCGAACCGACCGCCAGCAAGTTCATCACCGATGCGGTCAGCGGGACGAGGACACTGCGGAACACCGCCACGAGCAGGCTGAACGCCAGGGCCACGACCACACCGATGAACAGCGGGAGTTTGCTCGTCAGCACGTCGGAGAAGTCCTGGAAGGTCGCGGTCGTGCCGCCCACCTTGACGTCCAGGGCACTGCCCTCGGTCGCTTGCGGGATGATCGTGCTGCGTAGTCGCTTGAGCAACGCCGCGGTTCGTGCGTCCTGTGGGCTCGTCGTCGGGAACACCGCCACCGTCGCGGCCGCACCGTTGGGGCTCGACCGCGCCGGTGTGACGAACGCGATGCCGGGCACGGTGCGCAGCGCGGTCACGACCGTCTCAAGAGCATGCGTGTCAGCGGGGGAGTGGATCGCGGCGACGAGGGTGAACGGGCCGTTGAAGCCGGGTCCGAATCCGTTGGCGAGAAGATCATATGCGCGTCGGGAGGTCCGCGACGGCGAGCCGTTGCCCTCGTCTCCGCTACCGAGCCGGAGGGCGAAGAACGGCAGCGCAGTGATCAGAATCACGGTGGCGGACACCGCCGCGTACATGGCCGGGCGCCGTTCGATCCGGCGTGCCGAACGCCACCAGAATCCGGACGGATGGGCGGGCTCCGGACCCTTGTGGGTGAGCTGGACGCGCTCGGCCCGACCGAGCACCTTCATCCCGTAGAAGCTGAGCAGCGCCGGCAGCAGGGTCACCGCGGTGGCCATGGTCAGCGAGACGGTGAGGGTCGCGGAGATCGCGACGCCGTAGAGGAACGTCACACCGAGGGCGTACATGCCGAGCAGGGCGATGCACACGGTGAGCCCCGCGAACAGGACGGCCCGACCGGACGTGTTGATCGCGGTGACGGCTGCTTCCTCCGGCGTCTTGCCCGCTCGTAGGCCGATACGGTGCCGGTTGACGATGAACAGGGCGTAGTCGATGCCAACGCCCAGGCCGATCAGGGTCGCCAGCGTCGGTCCGAACTGGGCGATGGACATCACATGTGACACCAGGCCGATGCAGGCCATCCCGACGCCAAGGGCGATGACCGCGGCCACCAGGGGCAGCGTCATCGCAAGCAGGGTCCCGAACGCGATGAACAGGATGACCGCAGCGGCTGCGACGCCGAGGAGTTCGCTCGTGTTCTGCTGGGGCTGTTCCACAATGGACACCGCGGTGCCGGACAGTTCCACCTGGAGCGCCCCGCCATCGGCCGCGCGGGCGGTGTCTATGATCGCCGTGAGCTCGTCGCGGGGGATCTCAACCGCTTGGTCGTCCAGCGCGACGGTGGCGAATGCCGTCGTTCCATCCCTGGTGAACTGTTCCGCGCCCCGCGGTTCGAACGGGCTTGTCACGTCGACGACGTGAGGGAGGTCGGCAAGTCGCTGGAGCATCGCAGCGGCGTCGGCTTCGACCACAGGGTTGTAGAGGGTGCCGGAGCGGGCGTGCAGCACGACGCTGGTGGTCTCGCCGGATGCAGCGGGGAACTCCCGTTTGAGCAGGTCGATAGCCTGCTGCGACTCGGTTCCGGGGAGCGAGAAGTTGTTCTTGTAGTCCGTACCGGCGGCATAGGCCGCCCCGCCGAAGCCGAGCAGGGCGCCAAACCACAAGAATAGGACGATCCAGCGGTGACGGAAGCACCAACGCGCGAGCGATGCCACGGGTTTCCCCCCGGTCTGGGCCGATGGACGGGTCAGGGTCAACGTGTGGCCGGAGAGCGCGCGATCGTGGTGCTTTTCGCGCGCTCGCAGGCCCGGTGGGTCTGGATGCGTGGCCGGAGAGCGCGCGATCGTGGTGTGTTTCGCGCGCTCGCAGGCCCGGGGGTCTGGACGTGCGACCGGCAGCAGGAGCTTCGGGTGGGCGGCGCCCATGCGGCGATCCCCGGCGCGATCGGGCCGGGCAGGTTTGATGAACCTGGTAGCTGCCCGGCCCGCGGCCTCGGTCTCGTCCGCTTGGACCTCCGCTCGCTGATCCGCAGCCCTGTTGCCGGGCGCTCTGAACGATCGGTCGGTCGGGGTAGTTTACCGAACGGTCAGTAGACATGGATCCGGTTGGGGCGAGGGTATAGGTTCTTCGCTACCGACCTCCCGGCGAGAGGGGTGTGGGGCGACGATGTCCGGCCGTGCGCCGCGTGCTAGCGCGGTGGACACGCGCGACCGGATTCTCGCCGTCGCTGTGCAGCTCTTCAACGAGCAAGGCTACGCGGGGACATCGATTCGTGACATTGCGGAGCGGCTCAGTATGACGAAAGCCGCTCTCTACTACCACTTCGCGTCCAAGGACATGATTCTGGACGCAGTAGTGCAGCCGTTCGTAGAGGCGTTCAGTCATGTGAGGGATCTCTCGCGCGTTGATCCGCCGGCTTCGGCGCGGACGATCATCGAGGGCTTGGTCGAGGCGATGGCAGGGCCGGGTGCTGTGCTGTTCGCCTTCGTCAACGATCCGTCGGTGATCCATCGACAGATCGGTAAGGGTGACATCGCATCTCACCAGGATGCGATTGTGACTGCTCTTGCTGGTCCTGATCCCACTCCGTTACGGCTATTGCGGGCGCGATGCGCCGTGGGGTGCGTCCAGGCCGGCATCCTCGGGACCGCGCTGGCACGCCGAGCAGTGGCGCATGCCGCCGGCCCGACCAACGGAACGGGCACAGGGGGGGCGCATCCGGTACCGGCTGGTGACGATGTCAGCGAGCCGCTGGTTCCTGACGACGTCCGGCGGGAGGTCGTTGAAGCCGCTCTCGCCGCGCTCGGATTCTAAGAGTGGCCGGCGGCCGGCGGGCGGCGCTCTGCGACCGGGGCCCGGCGTCGCGGGTAACCTTTCGGTACTGGTGGAGTAACGTCCGGATAGTGTTCCGATCACGTTACGTGCTCGTCCTGGTAGCCTTACCGCTTGTCGGGACAGCCGCATGCCTGACCGCGGCGGGGGGTTCCGACGCGCCCGGCGGACCTGCGGCGACGCGGAAGGTACGGGTCGGCACGGTGACCCTGACCGCGGAGGTCGCGGACACACCGACGCTGCGTGCGCGTGGCCTCATGGGCCGTACGTCACTGCCCGCCGGGACCGGGATGCTCTTCGTCTTCAACGGTGAGTCCTCGGATGGTTTTTACATGTACCGGACGTTGCTGCCACTGTCGATCGCCTTCGTCAGGTCCGGGCGGGTTGTCATGGTTCGTGAGATGACGCCGTGTTCCGAAGTCGACCCACAACGTTGTGAGATCTATCGTGCCGACTCGGCCTACACCGAGGCCGTCGAAGCGCCCGAGGGTACCTTCAGAAACGCCGGCACGCGTCCAGGTGACATGATCGAATTCGACTAGTCACATCAGCGCGGTGTCGTGTCGGCGATGCAAAATCTATGTTCCGATGTGAGAAGACCTACAAATCGACAATCCTATTTTGGGTGAATGCCGACGGGATGCCATGTAGTGCTTGCAGGGTGGATCCGTCGGTGACGTGACGGGTTCGACAAGGCTTTCGGCCTGGTGTCGTCCAGCTGACGATGGACGTTCCGGCCGTGGGGCGATGAAATAGGGCTAGGCCGAACGTGGCCTACCGTTTGTCGCCAGCGCTGTCGACACCCAGGTTCCGAAGGCCTGACCGCGACCGTCTCCCATCCCGGGAGGAGGCGACCACCGCGCGACCGGAGGGTTTTGTTGTGCACACACCGGCCCGTCCCACCGTTCCGGACAGCCGTTTGCACGTTGTCGCCGAGCCGTCCCGTTTCGGGGGCAGTCGGGGGTGGCCGCCCAAGACTGCGATCGTCACCGGCGCCAGCAGCGGCATCGGCCGAGAGGCGGCGCTGCTCCTCGCCGCGATGAACTGTCAGGTCCTGTTGGTCGGTCGTAACGGGGTGGCGCTCGACCAGGTCGCGGCATCGACAGAGGGCCACCGGATCGCCGTGGACCTGTCGGTCCCGGGATCCGAGGCCACCGTGGCCCGCCGTGGTGAGGATCTCCTCGGTGACCTGGACCTGCTGGTGTGTGCGGCCGGTCTCGGTTCCGCGGGTCCTTATGACCAGCTTTCCCACGAAACTCTCGCCGAGTTGGTGGCGATCAACGTGCTGTCGCCGATGGCACTCGTCCGCTCAGTGCTCCCGGCCATGCTTGAGCGCGGGCACGGTCGCATCCTTCTGGTCGGAAGCATTGCCGGCGCGCTTGGTGTCCGTGGTGAGGTTGCGTACTCGGCGACCAAGGCGGCGCTGGTCGGGTTCGCGAACGCGCTGCGTTCCGAGGTTTCCGGTCGGGGTGTTTCGGTTACTTTGTGCTTCCCCGGGGCCGTTGACACGCCTTTTTTCAACCGCCGTGGAGCGCCGTACGTCCGAAAGTGGCCACGTCCCCAGCCGGCCCGCCTCGTCGCTGAGCGCATGCTGTTCGCGACCGGACGCGGGCAGGCCGAAGTGTGGGTTCCACGCTGGTTGTCGCTTGCCGCACGCGTACACGGCGCCGCGCCGCCGCTCTACCGGCGGTTGGCGAGTGTCTTCGGGTAGGCGCATCGCTACCGTAAGAGCGCCCGGCAACAGGGGTGTGGATCAAGGAGCGGGGTTGGGGTGCGTGCATCGCGAGGCGGCGGAGGGAGGCACCCTGGTGTTGGGTGTCGACCGACGACAACGTGGCGAGGTGCGTGTCCCGGCCCCGCGACGCCACGTCCCTATTGCCGGTCGCTCTAAGTTGTCCGGGGCGTGGGTCGGCCCCCCGGCACCGGGACGGACCCCGTTCATCGGCCATGCGACCGGCGGGGGGGTCGCTGGCTGGACGCCTTCGCGGTGGTGGCGACCGACGACAACGCCGCAGGACGCCTTCTGGGCATCGATTCGCGCGATCGAAGATCCATCAGACACGCCCTAAGGCCGGAGGCCCGATGGATCCAGAAAATTGACCGGTTCGAGCGCGCCGCCGGGTTGGTCCGGCGGTTCGCGTCAGGCCCAACCGCTGACGAGGGGGAGGCGCATGACTGCTAGCGACGCAAAGATCGACCCACCGCCAGGCGGGCCGACGGGAACATCCGGTGCGCCGCTGCCGGGGGCGGCCCTGGATTCCTCGCCCCAGGATGTGCTGGGGGCGGCTTCCGCTGAGAACTTCACGGTGTCCCCGCTGATCCTTCCGGCTCGGCAGCGGCAGCATCTGTTCGCCATCTACGGATTCGCCCGGCTCGTCGACGACATCGGAGACGAGGCGACCGGCGACCGGCTCGCTCTGCTCGACACTCTCGAAGTCGATCTTGAGAAGGTCTGGACGGGCATGCCGACTTTCCCGATCAACCAGGCGCTGGTACCGACCGTTCGGGAGTGCGGGCTGGATCCCGAGCCGTTCCACCGGCTCGTTGCGGCCAACCGTCAGGACCAGCTCGTCACTCGGTACGACACCTTCGACGACCTGCTGCGTTATTGCACCCTGTCCGCTGATCCGGTAGGCCGCATGGTGCTGGGAATCTTCGGGGTCGATACGCCCGACCGGGTCGCCCTGTCGGACCGGGTGTGTACGGCGCTCCAGATCGTGGAGCACTGTCAGGACGTGGCCGAGGACTTCGCGGCGGGGCGGATCTACCTGCCCCGCGAAGACCTCGCCGACTTCGGGGTGCGCGAGCAGGATCTGGCGCGTCCCAGCGCGGGGCCCGCGGTACGGGACCTGATGGCTTTTCAGGTCCTGCGCGCGCGCCGCATCCTCGACGAGGGCACCCCGCTGGTCGGGCGGGTGAACGGCCGGCTGCGCTTTGTGCTCGCGGGTTTCGTCGGCGGTGGTCGCGCCGCGTTGGACGCGATCGCGCGAGCCCGTTTCGACGTCCTGCGCGGTACCCCCACCGCGCCGAAGGCGCGCATCGCCCGGTACAGCGCGGCCGTAGCACTCGGGTCGGCTGCACCCTCCGCCCGCCGGGCCGCCCGCGCGGCCCGGTTCGGGCTCCCCCCGCTGGTCACCGGCGGCGGGATCATCGCGAAGCCCAGTGGGCACGGAGGTGGCGAATGACCGTCAACGGGCCATTGTGGTCGCCCACGGTTACCGAGGCGTACGCATCGTGTGAAAGCCTTACCCGGGAGGCCGCGCGTAACTTCTCCTACGGCATCCGGCTGCTCCCGGCAGAGAAGCGGGCAGCTCTTTCCGCGGTCTACGCCTTCGCCCGCCGACTTGACGACATCGGCGACGGTGACCTGCCCCTGGTCGAGAAGGTCGTTCGCCTGGCCGCGGCCCGAGCCGACATCGCGGCCCTCGGCGCGTCCAGCACGGATCCGGTCTTGGTCGCGCTCAGTGACGCGTGCCGGCGCTTCCCCATCCCGGTCGACGCCTTCTGCGAGCTGATCGACGGCGTCGAGATGGACCTGCAGGGGGTGACGTACGAAACTTTTGACGATCTTGTCGGATACTGTCGGCGGGTGGCCGGCACCATCGGGCGGTTGTCGCTGGGAATCTTCGGCACCGAGGCGGCGCACGCGAACTCCGATGCCCCCACGGTCGCCGACGAACTCGGGATCGCCCTGCAGCAGACCAACATTCTGCGAGATGTCCGGGAGGATCTGATTACCGGCCGCATCTACCTGCCGCGGGCCGAACTGGACAAGGCTGGCATCACTCTCGTGCTGGGCCCGGATGGTCAGCTCGGTGGTCCATCGGACGCGCTCGTCGAGTACCTGCGCGGCTGCGCGCAACGCGCCGACGAGTGGTACGGGCGGGGCCTGAAGCTCCTGGGCATGCTCGACCGTCGAAGCGCCGCATGCTGCGGCGCGATGGCCGGAATCTATCTGCGGCTCAACCGCCGGATCAGAACGGACCCGACCCCTGTCCTGGCGGAACGGCTCTCGCTGCCCGGCTGGGAGAAGGTCGTGGTCGCCGCCCGCAGTCTGGCGGGCCGTCCGGAGGTGTCGGTCGTATGAGCGTGTCCGTGACATCCTTGCCCGTCATCGCCGGCCCTGGTCAGGGAGGACACCGGCTGGTCGTGGTCGGCGGCGGCCTCGCCGGCCTGTCGGCGGCGTTGGTGGCAGCTGACGCCGGTGCTGACGTGACCGTGCTGGAGGCACGGCCACGCCTGGGCGGGGCGACGTCCTCATTCGCCCGGGACGGCATGTGGGTCGACACTGGCCAGCACGTCTTCATGCGTTGCTGCACGGCCTACCGGGCGTTCCTGCGTCGGCTCGGGGTCGAGCACCTGACGACGCTGCAGGACCGGCTGGACGTCCCGGTGCTGCTCGCCGGGTCCGGCACGCGCGCCCGGCTGCGGCGCACCCGCATCCCGTGGCCGGCGCCGTTGCATCTGACCCCGGCCCTGCTGGGATACCGGGCGTTCCCGATCGGTCAGCGACTACGGGCGGCGCTCGCGGCCTACCGGCTCGGTCGGCTCGACCCGAACCGACCCGAGGTCGACGGTGCCTCGTTCGGTAGCTGGCTGGCCGGTCAGGGCCAGTCACCGGCAGCCATCGAGGCGCTCTGGGAGCTCTTGACCGTTGCCACCCTCAATGCCCCGGCGGATTCGGCCTCGCTCGGTCTCGCCGCCACGGTTGTGCGCACCGGCCTGCTGGAGCGGGCCGACGCCGGAGACATCGGCTGGGCGGACGTGCCGCTCCAGCGGCTACACGGCGAAGCCGCCGCATCGGAGCTTGCTGACCTCGGGGCGGATGTCCGTACCGGCGTGAAGGTCCGTGAGCTGACGAAAACAGCGACCGGTTGGCGTGTGGTCACCGACAGCGGCTCCATCGAGGCCGATTCGGTGATTCTCGCCGTGCCCCCGCCAGCGGCCGTCGCGCTGCTGCCGGCGGGCGCGGTCGAGGACCAGGAGCGCTTTGGCGAGCTCGGCTCCGCGCCGATCGTCAACGTCCACATGGTCTATGACCGCAAGGTGTTGGAGGGGCCGTTCCTCGCCGTGGTCGGATCCCCGGTCCAGTGGGTCTTCGACCGCACCGCGTCCAGCCGGAGCATCGCGTCGAGCGGGATCACCGCGTCTTCCGCCGTGGCGGGGCCTGACACGGGGTCCGCGGCAGGGTCCGGGCCGGCCGGCCCGCCGGGCCCGGGCCCGGGCACGCAGTATCTGGCGATTTCCCTGTCAGCGGCGGACGAGTGGATCGACCGCCCTGCGAGTGAGATTCGCGGCATCTTCGTCGAGGAGATGCGCCGGCTGCTGCCGGCCGCGCGAGGCGCCGAGGCGATCGAGGTGTTCGTGACCCGCGAACGCACGGCAACGTTCCGCCAGGCGCCGGGCACCCACGCGTTGCGTCCTGGCCCGGCTACGGCGTTGCCGGGACTCGCGCTCGCCGGCGCGTGGACCGATACGGGCTGGCCCGCGACCATGGAGGGCGCCGTCCGCAGCGGCTTGGCCGCTGCGAAGGTGGCGCTGGGCGGCTGGCGGCCGGGTCCGCCTTCGCCCGGCCCGGCCCGCAGGTTGCTACCTGTGGTCGACACGCCGGGGGGTTCCCCAACGCGTACGGGAGGATGCGGATCGTCTTCGGGCAATTCGTGCAAAACCTCACAATCTTCCCGGATGCCTGAGACCAACGTCCCGGACGAGGGACCGTCGTCTTCTAACCCGTCGGGATCATCGACCCCCGGGACGGCGGGTACCCCGGGCGCCCAGCCCGCACTGACCGCCGCCCCGCGACCGACACCGCTTCCGACGCCATCCGAGCAATCAACCTCAACCTCAACATCAACCACGACCACGACCACGCCTTCGGCGGCGTCACCGACAGGGAGATTTCCGGCATGACCACTTTGGTTCCCGATGCGATCGAGCGGGGCCGGACTCTGGCAGTGCCGGCGCTTCGCGCCGCTGTCGACCGGCTGCACCCCCGGCTGCGTCGCGTCGTTGCCTACCACCGCGGCTGGATCGACGCGGAAGGTAACCCGCTCGCAGGCAGCGGCGGAAAACTGCTGCGTCCGGCGCTGGCACTGCTCTCGGCCGAGGCAGCCGGCGCCGCCGTCGAGGTCGGGCTCCCCGGCGCGGTCGCCGTCGAGCTCGTCCACGACTTCTCGCTGCTGCACGACGACCTCATGGACGGCGACACCGAGCGCCGGCACCGACCCACGGCCTGGACGGTGTTCGGCGCGGACGGCGCGATCCTCGCCGGCGACGCCCTGCTGGGGCTGGCCACCCAGGTGCTGCTCGAGGTCGACCGGGATGCTGGTCGCCGTGCCGCGGTGATGCTCGGGGCGGGCGTCCAGGACCTCGTCCGGGGCCAGGCCGAGGACCTGCACTTCGAAACCCGTAACGACATCACCGTCGCGGACACGCTGGCGATGGAGGACGGCAAGACCGGCGCACTGCTGTCCTGCTCGGCCGCCATCGGCGCGGTGCTCGCGGACGGCCCGGCCCGACTCGTCGACGGCCTCGCTGAGTTCGGGTCACGGCTGGGAACCGCCTTCCAGCTGGTGGACGACCTGCTCGGTATCTGGGGTGACCCGGCGGTGACCGGCAAGCCGGTCCTGTCGGACCTGCGCTCGCGCAAGAAGTCGGTCCCGGTCGTGGTGGCGCTGGAGGCCGGCGGCCCCGAAGCCGACGAGCTGCGCGCCTTCCTCGCCTCGACCGGGGAGCCGTCCGAAGCTGACCTGCACCGCGCCGCTGGGCTGGTCGAACGCGCTGGTGGGCGGGAGTGGACCACGGCCGAGGCCGACCGCCAGCTCGAGGCGTGCGCCGATCTGCTGGCGTCATTGGCCCTGCCGTCGCTGGTCGAAGCCGAACTGCTCGCCCTTGCCCGTTTTGTTACCGAACGGGATCGGTGAGTGTGCTGTGACACTGCTGTTCGTACTGGACCGGGAGTTCATACCGCACCGGGACCGACATGTGGACGGGAGCCGCTGATGAGCTCGACCACCGACTACCGGGAATCCCAAGTCTCCTCCGACACGGTGACGGCAGCCGCCGTCCGGGCCCGAGACCACCTGCTGTCGCTGCAGTCCGACCAGGGCTGGTGGAAGGGCGAACTCGAGACCAATATCACGATCGAGGCGGCAGACCTTCTGTTCCGCGTCTTCATGGGCATCCTCACTCCGGATGTGCTCGAGGAGGCCGCCCGCTGGATCCGTTCGAGGCAGACCGAGAACGGCACCTGGGCGATCTACTACGGTGGCCCGCCGGATCTCAGCACGACTCTTGAGGGGTACGTCGCGTTGCGGCTCGCCGGGGACAGCCCGGACGCCCCGCACATGCGAGCTGCAGCGGCTTACGTCCGGGAGAACGGCGGTCCCGCCGCCACCCGGGTGTTCACCCGGATCTGGCTGGCGATGTTCGGCGAGTGGTCCTGGGACGACTTGCCGGTGATGCCGCCCGAGCTCGTGCTGCTGCCGTCGTGGTTCCCGCTCAACGTGTACGACTTCGGCTGCTGGGCCCGGCAGTCGATCGTTCCGCTGACGATCGTCGGGACGTTTCGGCCGAAGCGCTCGCTCGGTTTCGGCATCGACGAGCTCAAGGTCGAGTTCCCGGCCCGGCCGCCGGCACCGCTGCGCTCGTGGACGGGCGCGTTCCAGCGCCTGGACGCCGTGCTGCACCGATACGAGCGCCGCCCGCTGAAGATGATCCGCCGGCACGCGATGCGCCGGGCCGCCGAATGGATCATCGCTCGGCAGGAGGCCGACGGTTGCTGGGGCGGCATCCAGCCTCCGTGGGTTTTCTCGATCATGGCGCTGACGTTGCTCGGTTACCCCATGAACCATCCGGTGATCGCGACCGGGCTACGTGGCCTGGAGCGCTACACGATCCGGGAGCGGACACCCGCGGGGATGGTCCGCCGGTTGGAGTGCTGTCAGTCCCCGGTCTGGGACACCGCGCTCGCCGTCGTCGCCCTGCGTGACGCGGGTCTTGCCGCCGACCATCCCGCCATGGTGCGCGCCGCCCGGTGGCTGGCGGACGAGGAGGTCACGCTGACCGGTGACTGGGCGGTCAAACGGCCGGCATTGGCCCCTGGCGGCTGGGCGTTCGAGTTCGACAACGACGGGTATCCCGACGTCGATGACACCGCCGAGGTCGTGCTGGCCATCCGTCGCCTGTTGAAACCCAACGGCGGCGTCGACGGGAATCAGACGGGCGGAATCGACGCGGTGGACCCCGGGCTCGCAGCCCGGCTGCGGGCGGCCGAACGCCGCGGCGTGGACTGGGCCATCGGGATGCGCTCGGCCAACGGTGCATGGGGGGCCTTTGACGCCGACAACACCCGGACCCTTCCCACGAAGCTGCCTTTCTGTGACTTCGGTGAGGTGATCGACCCGCCGTCCGCGGATGTGACGGCTCATATAGTAGAAATGCTCGCCGAAGTGGGCCAGGCACGCAACCCCATCACCGAACGGGCGGTGGGCTGGTTGCTGGCCGACCAGGAACCGGGTGGGTCGTGGTTCGGCCGCTGGGGTGTCAACCACATCTACGGCACCGGCGCGGTCGTCCCGGCTCTGATCGACGCGGGGGTGTCCGCCGACCATCCGGCGATCACTCGGGCCGTCCAGTGGCTGGTCGAGCATCAAAGACCTGACGGTGCCTGGGGCGAGGACTTTCGTTCCTACACCGACGACGCCTGGATCGGACGCGGTGAGCCCACCGCGTCTCAGACGGCGTGGGCGCTCCTCGCGCTCCTCGCCGCCGATCCGGCGTCCCCGGCGGTCGAACGGGGGGTGCGGTGGCTGGTCGACACGCAGCGGCCGGACGGAACCTGGGACGAGCCGCACCACACGGGCACCGGTTTCCCCGGGGACTTTTCGATCAACTACCACCTGTATCGGCTGAGTTTTCCGCTGACCGCGCTCGGCCGATACCTGAGCGGCGGGTCCGCATCATGACTTTCTCGGCACCGGACACATCACGGACGGCGGGTCCCGCCGAAGCGTCCAAGCCATCGGCGCTCCCGGCATCCCGGACGCCGCAGGCTTCGCCGGTACCGCCGGTACCGCCGGCGGTACCGGAGACAGACGCCATGACCGCTGTTGCTTCGGCGGCTGCTTCGACGGCTGGCACGTCGACGATCAGGACCTCAGCGGCCCGGACGTCGACGGCTGACGGCGCCTCGGCCGGGGTGGATCCGGGCCGGGACACCGCGCCGGGCCTGCCCGCCGCGGTCCGGCGCCGGCCCAGGTTGGTCGTGGCCGCGCCACTGCGGTTGGAGGCATGGGCCGCGGGCCGCTCGGGCCTGCCCGGGGGCACGATCCTCATCCGGACCGGAATGGGACCCGACCAGGCCAGCCGGTCCACGCGCATCATCCGCGAGGCTCGGGCCGACGCCGTGGCCCTGGTCGGTCTCGGCGGTGGCCTCGGTCCGGGGGTGAAACCCGGGCACGTCGTGGTGGCTGATGAGGTCCGTACCTCCGACGGTTCGGTCAGCGCGCGCTGTCCGTCCGCGCCCCTGCTGGCCGGTGAACTGCGCCGGGCGGGCCTGACCGTCCACGTCGGCCCGGTCGTGTCCGTGTCGCGGTTGGCGATCGGAACCGCGCGTGCGGAGCTGGCGGCGACCGGGGCGATCGCCGTGGACATGGAATCCGCACAGATCGCGCCGGGCGCGACCGGGGTGCCGCTGGCGATCGTCCGCGTCATCGTTGACACCGACGAGCAGCCGCTGGGGCGTTTTGACCTGGCCCGCCGGGGGATCGCCGGATTGCGGACGATGATGACCCTCGGACCGGTGCTGGAGCGCTGGTCAGCGGCTGTCGGATCACGCCAGGTGCTGCTTGCCGAGCCCAGGGCGTTCTGCGCCGGGGTCGAACGGGCGATCGAGGTGGTCGAGCGGGCACTGGAGCTGCACGGGTCGCCGGTCTACGTGCGCAAGCAGATCGTCCACAACAGTCATGTCGTTGCTGATCTTGCCGGTCGTGGCGCCATCTTCGTCGAGGAACTCGACGAGGTACCGGCCGGGGCAACCGTGGTCTTCTCCGCGCACGGGGTCGCCCCCGCCGTCTGGGAGCAGGCCGACGACCGTGGGCTGTCGGTGATCGACGCAACGTGTCCGCTGGTGGAGAAGGTCCACGCGGAGGCTCGCCGGTTCACCGCACGCGGGGACACCGTTCTGCTTATCGGGCATTCCGGGCACGAGGAGGTCGACGGAACACTGGGGGAGGCGCCCGGGAAGATCAAGCTGGTGGAGTCGCCCGCGGACGTCGCCAGGCTCGATGTCGACGATCCCGAGCGGGTGACCTACCTCATGCAGACCACGCTTGCGGTGGACGAGGCCGAAGAAGTCGTCGACGCGCTGCGGGACCGCTTCCCGTCCGTGGTCGGACCCGGATCGGCGGACATCTGCTACGCGACCTCGAACCGGCAGAACGCCATCCGGCGGGTCGCCATCGAGGCCGACCTGGTGCTGGTCGTCGGGTCGCAGAACAGCGCTAACTCACGCCGGCTGGTCGATGTGACCGAACGCGAGGGCGTGCCGGCCTACCTCGTCGGTGACGTCGGTGAGGTGGACATGCGGTGGTTGGTCGGTGCCGACACCATCGGCATCTCCGCGGGGGCGTCCGCGCCTCCCACCCTTGTCGATGAGCTGACCAGGGCACTTTCCGGCCTCGGCCCGACAGCGGTCGCGGTCCGTTCGGTCGGCACCGAGACGATCTCGTTCCATCTGCCCAAGGAACTGCGCCGCCAGCCCAAGTAGTACGCGTCGCTGATCACCACGCTGCGGGCGCAGGCGCCGGGTAGTTCGGAGCGTTATCCGGCTACCCGGCGCTCGTGTCGCATTTCCGGTCGGTAACTGGTGGATGCGGTGAAAAGCACGCGGTACGACTCCTGCTACGGTCCACCCGATGCGTCAGGTATCGACCGATACGGTGCTCGCTGAGCTGGCCGATCAGCAGCGGCTCGATCATCACAAGCCCCCCGGTGCGGTTTCCGGGACGCCCGGCCCCGCACCGTCGTCGCGGGGCCGGGTACGACGGCTTGCGGTGTCCGTATCCGGGCCGGGTTTCGCCGCGTTCGCCCTTGGCGCGTTGTCGTTCACCGTGAGCGTGCTGCTGCAGGAGACGCTGTTCCGCCATGGTTCGGGTGACGCGGATGAGGCCGCCTACGTGCTCCAGGCCCGGATGCTGCTGCATGGGCGGTTGACCCTCGATCAGAACCTGGTGGACCCGTTCTTCCGTCCCTGGCTGACCGGCGTCCACAACGGACGGGTCTTCACCAAGTATCTGCCCGGGTGGCCGGCAATGCTGGCCGTGTCTCAACTGCTGTTCGGGACGATGGTGATCGCTCCCGCGCTGGTGGCCGCAGCCTGGGTGGTTGCAACCTACCGACTGGCCCGCGAACTGCTCGATGATGCGGCGACGGCGCTCACCTCCGCAGCCTTTCTCGCGTTGTCGCCGCTGCTTCTCCTGCACACCGCTCTGCCGATGGCCTATGCGTTCACCGCCGCCGCGCTGACCGCCGCGATGGCCGCGCTGCTGCGTGGCACCCGCACCGGCGCCCGCCGGTCGCTGGTGGCCGCCGGCGCGGCGTTCGGCCTCGCCGCCATGGCCCGCCCGTTCGACGCCGTGCTGGTGGCCGTCGTCGGTGTCCTGTTCGTGGCGGTCCGGTTCGTGCTGGCCCGGCAACCCCCGCGGCCGCGCTCGGCGATACTGCGGGACATCGGGTGGGTCGGGCTCGGGGGACTACCGTTCGTTGTGGCGGTGGCCGCCTTCTGTCGGCACGTCACCGGATCGATGCGGATCTTGCCGCTTGCCGCCTCCGATCCGTTGGACCGCTTCGGTTTCGGTGAGCGGCGGATGCTGCCGTCCGAACCGACGTTCGCCTTCACCAGGCATGTCTCGCTCGACGCGCTGCGGGAGACTCTTGCCGCCGCCCCGGGCTGGCTGTTCGGTGGGATGGCGCTGGTCGTCCTCGCCGGGATCGGTCTCCTCGCGGGCCTTGCGGCGGGGGGCCGGCGTGGCGGGCATCTGCTGCTCGCCATCACCGCGCTGGGAGTCTTCGCCGCCTACTTCTTCTGGTGGGGTAGTGCCATGGCGGTTCCGAGCCTTCGCAACGGCCTCGGTCCGCATTACCACATGGTGGCGCTGTCGCCTGTCGTCATCCTCGCCGGCAGCGGCGCGTCTCGGCTGTGGCGGGCGGTCCCCGGGCGACTCCCGCGGCCGGTCGGCATCCCGGTGGCGGGCGTCTGCGGGCTGGCGTTGGTGGCTGTGACCGCGGTCGGGGTGCCCCCGAAGGTCAACGTGCAACGCTATGTCAACGCCGTCGACGGGTACGTGCTCGATCTCATCCCGGACGATCTCGATGGGCCTGCGGTCGTCATCGTCACCCCGCCGACCCCGAGTCGGTACACGCAGGTTCCCTACCAGTTCCTGCGCAACCGTCCGGACCTGTCGGACGATGTGCTGTACGCGGCCGACCTCGGCGCGGCCGATGTGCAGCTCGCTGCGAGGATGCCGGGTCGGCGGCTGTATCAGCTCCGCCCCGACGAGGTGATCGAGGCGGAGAAGTCGTGGAGCCTACAGGGCTCGTTTGTCGAGCTCCACCCCGTCGAGGGAAAGAAGATCGAGGTTCGGGTGTCCGTGGCGGTCCCGGAGAACATGCGGTACGCATCGTTCTACCTGCGCATCGGCGAGCAGACGGTGACCAGCCCGCTGCCCGTCACGGGAACCCCGGGCACGGCGACGAGCATCGTCGCGATCCTGGACGGAGCCCGCGAGCTCGTCACGGTGGCATCGCCGGCGGGTGGTTCGGCCATGGCGGTCTCGGTGCCGCCGGCCTCGGTGCAGGAGCTCGGTTTCGCGGGTGCCGTCCTGCCGACGCAGCTCACCGTCGGCCTGGCCGCCGGGCTGACGCCGGACCTCACCGGGGCCTGGCGCTGGGAGGAGCGGGTTCCCCTGGAGCGGCATGCAGATGGAGCGCTGGTCGCGTTGGGCCCCGGGCCAGGCTGGCGGCTGGTCCCCGGCCGTTACGACAACGCCTGGGTGCAGGCCACGATTACCAGCGCCTTGCGTGTCGCCCTCGAGCCGAAACGTTAAGAGCGCTGATCGGATGGCTGTCGCGGCGCCGCGTCACACCAGGCCGGGCTGCTCTGTATACAGTTCGCGGATGATCGACAGGTCGAACATCCGCCTGGCGGCGGCGGGGGCGGCGCTGTCCGCCAGCATCCGGACATTGGCCTCGATCAGGGCGTCAGTCATCGTGAACAGTCCGTTGCGATGTGTGTCCGCGCTCTCGACGAGGGTGCTCAGCCGCTTGTTCTTCGTCAACTGTTCGGTGACGTCGAGCCCGGACGACCGGGCATAGACGTCGGTGAGCAGCTGGGGGCCGAGCATCGGCTCGGCCAGGTCGTCCTTCCAGCCGTGGATTTCGGCGGCCAGGAACGCCTTGACCTTTTTCCTCGACGTGACCACCGCGTCCGCGCTCACCACGTACACGTTGGACACCAGCTGGTAGCCGTGGTCGGCAAGCAGGAACGTCGAGGTGGCGACGCCCTGGCGGGCGAGGGCCGTCGGAGCGTCGATTACCGACGACAGTGCCCCGTCGACCTGGCGGTCCGCGACCGCCCGCAGGTGGTCGGGCGTGACAACCTGGGTGACGGCCGTCTCCGCGATTCCCGCGGCGGCCAGGAAGGAGGTCCACACGGCCGTGCTGCCGGCAGCCATTCCGATCTTCATGCCGGTCATGTCGTGCGGTGTTCTGATCGGCTTGTCCGCAGGTGAGACGATGGCCCAAGCGGACTTCTGCCGTTGCGCGCCGATCACCCGTAGCCGCGCGCCGTTGGAGATTTCCTTCGGAAGGATGTCCGGCGCGGTCACCCCGACGAATGCCGCACCCGAAGCGACCGATGCCACCACGCTCCGGGCCCGCGACCCACCGTCATGGAATTCTGTCCGGGTGAACCCTGCTTGTCGGTGATAACCGCGGTGGTCGGCGATGAAGGAACCGGCGAACTCGACGTCGGGCTTTCCCGGGAGCCAGAACGCGAGCGGACCGAGGTCCAGCGTCGGTGGCGCGGGGTTGGCCGCCCGGCCGATCCGCCGGGCGGCCCAGGCCGCCGATCCTGCGCCGGCGCCCAGACCTGCGACGGCGACGGCGGCCAGTAGCAGGCCCCGGCGGGACGGCCGGGCCTTGCCCGGGCGCGCTGCCTTCCCGGAACCGTTCGCGGCCCGCCGCGCGTCTGGACTGACCCACACCGGCTGTTCGATCGTGGCGGGGTCGATGTCGGGTTGTGATCGTGGCCGGCGTGGCCGTGGTACTCCGGGAGCCAGGACGTCCAGGCCGACGGTATCGAGGTCATCGCCATTCTGTTCGCCGATGTCGGTCCCGTCGGCAACCATGGCGACCATGGTCGGTGCTTCGTAGAACGCGTTGGCGGTCGGCCAGGCATTCGGGCTCGCCACCGGTGGCGCCATCGGGCTCGCCACCGGTGGCGCCATCGGAACCGGGGCCGGTCGTGCGGGCGGCTCTGCCGCCGGCGCCGACACGACGGTCTGCAGTTGGCGGCGAATCCGCTCCGTCGTGGGCCGAGCGGACGGATCCTTGGCCAGAATCGGTTGGAGTATCGAAAATGTCCGGGCTGCGTGCACAGGTGCGCTCGGCCCTTCGTAGACGACCGCGTGCATGGTCGCGAAGGTGGTATCCCGACCGAACGGGGAGACGCCTTCCGCCGCATGCAGCAGGGTCGTCGCGAGCGAGAAAAGATCGCTGGCCGGACCGGCTTCCTCTCCGCGGATACGTTCGGGAGCCATATAGGCGGGTGTGCCGACCACGCCGCCGGCCGCGGTGATCCGGTGATCGGTTTCGTAGGCCGCAACGCCGAAGTCCGCGAGTTTGACGGTACCGTCAGCGGTGATCATGACGTTCGACGGTTTGACGTCGCGGTGCAGAACTCCTTTGCGGTGTCCGTGCACGAGCGCGTCCAGCAGCGCGATACCGATCCGGGCGACCTCGGGCTCGTCCAGCGCACCGTCCTGCGCGATCACCGCCGCCAGCGAACGTCCTGGGACCAGATCCATCACGATCCACTGCGCACCGTGGTCCTCGACCAGGTCGTACACGGTGACCACATGGGGATGGGCACCGAGTCGGGCGGCGTTGCGCGCTTCGCGGCGGGCACGTTCGATCAGCAGTTCGCGGTCCTGGGCTGAGAGGTTGTCCGGAATGCGGATCTCCTTGAGGGCACGTTCGACACCGGTGCCGGTATCGACGGCCCGCCAGACCGTCCCCATCCCACCCGAGCCGAGCCGCTCGACCAGCCGGAACCGCCCGCCGATCAGGTGCGTGACCGTGTGCCCGCCTCGCGTCATACGCCCGCCTTCACCCTGCAACGCGTGCCCAACCCCATGTGACCTCCGCGCTGTTGCCCACTGTCTTTTTCGCCGATATTAGGCGCAGCCAGGGGCAGCCATTGGTTGGCCGGTGCGGGACTCACCAGTCAGGTCTACACACAATCCCCGCTCGGTTTGCCGTCGGGCCGGTCATACCCGGCCTGATGTCGTGGATTTGGCGAACCTGGGCGTCCTGGGAATGGCCTTCGTCACTCCCGGGCGGTTGCGAAGGCCGGATCGCCGGCGCCACGGCGGGCACCGGCGGTGGATGTCCAGTTGTTGGCGGGCGATGTGAGGTTCGTCCAACATCGACGGTGTAACACCGGCGGCACAACACCGATCGACTGTGGAGTACGGGTCCAATGCCTGCCGGGCATCGCCCCGCCGGGCCCGGTCAGGAGCACCGTGGGCCGGTCCCGGTCGGACCGCGGCACGGGGTCGCTGGGCCTGCTGGTCCAGTGCCGCCGCCCTCTGTTGATCGTTTCTTTCCCGCTGTCCGGTTCCCGACACGTCTCCGTCCGGGTTTCTGGTCAAAAACTCCGACTATGTCGCTGACCTGCGGTGGCGGATGTCAGATGCGGGTCGGGGTCGGCCGGGTACGACGGGGAGAAGTGGCCGATCCAACGTTCTCGACGAACATACAAGCTGTACGTACACCCTGTATGTTGTCGAGGTGGAGCGGCCGTCCGGCCGCACGACGTCGACGCCGAAGGGCGGTATTGCCGTGGCGGTGGAGTGGCGGTACTCGTTGCGGATCGGGATGTACCTGGCCAAGCAGAAAGTGCTGCGTCGTAAGCACTTTCCGCTTGTTCTCGAACTCGAGCCGTTGTTCGCCTGCAATCTGTCATGCACCGGTTGCGGCAAGATTCAGCACCCTGCGTCCGTACTCAAGCAGCGGATGAGCGTTGAGGACGCCATGGCCGCGGTGGAGGAGTGCGGCGCACCGGTGGTCGCGATCGCCGGTGGTGAACCGCTGATGCACCCGCAGCTCGACGAGATCGTCCGTCAGCTCATCGCCCGCAAGAAGTTTGTCCTGCTGTGCACCAACGGGCTGCTGCTCCGCAAGAAGATGGCGAAGTTCACACCGTCGCCGTACTTCACCTTCATCGTCCACATCGACGGGCTGCGCGAGCGGCACGACACGGTGGTGGAGAAGGCGGGCACGTTCGACGAGGCGATCGAGGCGATCGCCGCGGCCAAGGCAGCCGGCTTTCGGGTGGGCACCAACTCCACCTTCTTCAACAACGACAGCCCGCAGGACGTGATCGACGTTCTGTCCTACCTCAACGATGAGGTCAAGGTCGACCAGATCCAGCTCTCGCCCGCCTACGCTTATGAGAAGGCGCCCGACCAGGAGCACTTCCTCGGCGTCTCGCAGACCCGCGAGCTGTTCGCCAAGGTCTTCGGTGACGGCCGGCGCGAGAAGTGGCGGCTCAACCACTCGCCGATTTTCCTGGACTTCCTGGAGGGCAAGCGCGATCTTTCGTGCACGGCCTGGGGTATCCCGAGCTACTCGCTGTTCGGCTGGCAGAAGCCGTGCTACCTGATGAGCGACGGCTACGTGTCGTCCTACAAGGAGCTGGTGGAGACCACCGACTGGGACGCCTACGGTCGGGGTAAGGACCCCCGCTGCGCCAACTGCATGGCTCACTGCGGGTACGAGACCTCCGCGGTTCTTGCCACCACGTCGTCGCTGAAGGAGTCCCTGCGGGCCATGCGCAGCGTCTGAGGCGCGAGGCGCGGTAGCTGCACGTCCGGTTTCAGTGACGGTTCGTCCCCTACCGTTCGCCGCCACCGCTTGGTACGCAACCGCTTGGTACGCAACCGCTTGGTACGCAACCGCTTGGTACTACGGAGCGAGCCGGCCACCATCGAGGTGGCCGGCTCGCTCCGTTCTTGCTATTTTTTCGTTTCCAGGCCGACAAGCAGCCGATCGAGAACCTCGCCGGCCTCGCGTCGGACGGTCGCCGGTTCCGAGGCCCGGCCGATCAGCAGGCTCGCCTCGGACAGGACGGCCGCCAGCACCCGGGTGAGGGGTGCGATCGGCAGCGGGTCGATCCGCCCGTCCTCGATCGCCTTGCTCAGCCATTCAGCGAGCAGGCGGTAGCCGTGACGCTCGACCAGGACGTCCCACGCGTCGTGGCCGAGTACCGCCGGGCCGTCGACCAGCACGATACGTTGGAAGTCGCTGTCCGTGCAGATGTCGAGAAAAGACTGGAAGCCGGTTCGCAGTTGCTCCCAGGCGTCGGTGGTCGGCTCGTCCGTGGCGCGTTTGAGTTCCGTGGTGACGAGCTGTTCGGCGACCTCAAGGGCGACCTGTTCCATCACCGCGCCGAAGAGATCAGCCTTGTCGCGAAAGTGATGATAAAGCGCCCCGCGGGTCACCTGCGCGTCGGCCACGATCTCCTCGGTGCCGGTCGCCGCGTACCCCTGGGTCCCGAATCGGTGCCGGGCCGCGGCCAGGAGAACCTCTCGGGTGGCGGCCGGGTGCTCGCTCCCGCGGATCCTGCTCATTCGCTGATTATGTTGCACTCAGTCTTCTAGTGGGCTTGTTCGGTGGCGGAAATGTCCATAACTATACCTGGTTGGCCGTGCCGACACGTTCAATGATCATTGAGTCGCGTCCGGGTCGGGGTTCCCCGCGGGTCGGTGGGTCGGTCTGTGCGGAGTCAGTCTGTCAGGTCCGGGCCGGAGCGGCCGCGGCCGGTATCGCCAGGGTGCTGCCTCTGCAAAGCGGACAGGGCCGCCCGAAGTTCGCGGTCGGCCGGTGTGATGCGGCTACCCTTGCGGCCATGACCACGACCGAGTCGCGCCCACCGGCTGCTGAGTGGGGCGAGCCCCGCAGCAGGACAATCACCTGGCATGATCCAATGATCACTGCTGCGATCGGACGGACCATGAGCGGTCTCGACTTCCTCCTGGCGATGCGTGACGGCGTGGTCCCACCCCCGCCGATCGCCACGCATTTTGATTTCGAGATCGGTGCGGTCACCGAGGGGGACGTGGTCTTTCACTGCACCCCGGATGAATCCGCATATAACCCGATCGGCATGGTCCATGGTGGTCTCGTCTGCACCCTCCTGGATACAGTCACAGGCTGTTCCGTGCACACCACGTTGCCGGCCGGAGTCGGATACACATCCATTGAGATTAAGGTCAACTATCTGCGGCCGATCCAGGTGGTTGACGATCGTCCAAGCGGCTTGACTGCGCACGGTTGGGTCGTCCGACCTGGTCGCCGCATCGTCTTCGCCGAGGGGGATGTCTGCGGCGCCGACGGCAGGAAAGTCGCCACCGCGAGCAGCACCTGCCTGGTGTTTCCGCTTGAAAGCCCGGCCCCGCCGGCGGTTTGACAGTCGTGGGCATCGCACGGCCGCTCACCAGTGGGCGACCATGGCTCGGCCTGTGTTCAGAGCATGGCGGAGTGTGACTGTGTCGGGCGCCAGCGCACTGATCATAACCCCCGGCCCGGCCAGGGGGAGCAGGGCGAAGGTGTCCGTGACCGCCGGGGCAACCCCGAGCCCGTCCGGCCCGGGGCCCGCGATCAGCAGCGAACCGGTCACGCGGGCGCCGCCGAGGACAGCCGGCCCGTCAAGGCCGGGCGTACCCGGATCGAGGCGCAGCTCCTGGCGCAGGAGCGGGCGCACCATCGCGCTGCGACCCGCCCGGTCGTGGCGGTCGTGGCCTCGGCCCTCGACATCGACATCGACATCGACGTGCAGCGCGCAGGAAATCGAGCCCGCTGGTTCACCGAAGCGTCCGAGGACGATTTCCTCCCGCCACAGCAGCCGGGCGGTCGATGCCAGCCGGATCCGCGCCCGCATGTGGTGGCGACAGCCGCGGGCGGCCACGGTCGGTTCGGGCAGGTACGCGAGCGCGCCATCCGGCCCCACGTCGGCGTGTACGTCGAACAATGACGGCAGATCCGCACGGTTCCCACGGCCGCTGTCGTCCCCATCGCCGCCACCGGCGCGGTCCCCGCGGCCGGGCAGGGCCACGGTTGCCGCCACCGTGCGTAGCACCAGGGCCACCCCGGCTCCGACGCTGATGTCGAGCCGCAGCCGGTCACCGGCCAGCGGACCAGCCGCGGCATTCACCAGATGGACGGTCGCGGTCGGTACGTACCGGTACGGGAGCGTATCGGAGCCGCAGTATCCGTCCGCCGTGCGTCCGTCCGCCGTGCCGGTGCGGCGCAGCACCAGCGGTACCTGTGACCGCAGCTCGCTCACACGGATCCCGCCGTCCGGTGTCGGATCGACCCGTACGGCCGCGTGCGCGCTGATCGACGTCCGGCCGGTGCGGTCGCTCGTGGCCGTCGCCGGCAACGTGTTCAGATCCGCCTGCCCGGAGCCGGACCCGGCTCCGGCTCCGGCTCCGGCTCCGGCTCCGGAGCCGGAGCCTGTCGCGGACATTGCAGTAGCACCCACTGGGCCACCGCCGCCGCCTGCGGTTCGGCGGCGAGCGAGGTGAAAAGCACCGGGCGTCCGCGCCGGACGCGTTCGGCATCCCGGGCCATGACGCCGAGGTCCGCGCCCACCAGCGGAGCGAGGTCGGTCTTGTTGACGACGAGCAGATCGCTACCTGTCACCCCGGGACCGCCCTTGCGGGGCACCTTGTCGCCGCCGGCCACGTCGACGACGAAGATCTGTCGGTCGATCAGGCCGTAGCTGAAGGTCGCGGTCAGGTTGTCCCCGCCGCTTTCGATGAAGATCAGGTCAAGCGGGCAGCAGGCCGACTCCAGGTCCTCGACGGCGTCCAGATTCGCGGTGATGTCGTCCCGGATGGCGGTGTGCGGGCAGCATCCCGTCTCGACCGCACGGATGCGCGTCGGGTCGAGCACGCCGGCCGCGCGCAGGAAGTCAGCGTCCTCGGTGGTGTAGATGTCGTTGGTCACGACCGCGATCCGCAGCGTCTCACCGAGGGTCCGGCACAGGGCCGCGACCAGCGCGGTCTTGCCGCTGCCGACCGGCCCGCCGATACCGATCCGTACCGCCCGGCTGGTCGGGAGCGTGACCGGTGCCGCCGTCCGTGGTACCTGCCAGCTGTCGGCCATCTGCGCGGGGCCGCCGCCCGTAACAGGGAACGTCTGGATGTCGTGCTCGCGGTGCATCGCTACACCTTCTCAGGCACTCTCCCGGCTCCGCACCCAACCCCGCATCTTCATCCACGCCCCTATTGCCGGGCGCTCTAAGGATGTGATTCTGGTGCTGTGATACCAGCATCAGAATCACATCGTTGAGTGGTTGACCGTGGTTGACGGGGTGGAGAGTCGATGCGGATCGAGGATGCGGTAGCCATCCAGGAAAAGCTGCGCGATCAGGTGGACGCGGTGGGTCCGGGACCGCGCACGGTACGCACCGTGGCGGGCTTTGACGTTGCATATGACACGGCCACCGACCGCGTCGCAGGTGCGGTCGTCCTGCTGGCCGCTCCCGACTGGCGGCCGATCGGTCACGCCACCGCCGCGGGCCGGGCCGCCTTCCCGTACGTGCCGGGTCTGCTGTCCTTCCGGGAGCTGCCGTCGCTGCTGGATGCGTGGGCAGAGCTCCCCACCGGCAATCCTCCGGATCTGCTGGTCTGTGACGGTTACGGCCTTGTGCATCCACGCCGGTTCGGTCTCGCCTGCCATCTCGGGGTCACGCTCGACCTGCCGACGGTCGGCGTCGCGAAAACGCCGTTCATCGGACGCTACCGTCGCCCGGGGGAGCAGCGTGGCTCGTGGTCGCCGATTGTCGACGGCGGTGACACGGTCGGCCGGGCGCTACGTACCCAGACCGGGGTCAAGGAGGTCTTCGTCTCCGTGGGGCACGGAATCGACCTGGACACCGCATGCCGGTGCATTCTCGATCTCACGCCGCGTCATCGTCTACCAGAAACCACCCGCGCCGCCGATCGGCTGTCCCGCCGAGCGCTGGCGGCAGGTCGCCTCGCCGATCGTTAGTGATCTTTCGAGGTTTGTAGGCCGATCGTGGCCCTGTTGATCGTACAAACCTCGAAAGATCATTCGGGTCGGCCGGTGGGTGGAACGCCGTTCGGGTCAGGACGCGAACATGCGGACCTCGGCAGCACGGTGACGCTCGGCGAGGAGATCCAGGCGCGGTCCGGTGAGCGCAGGCAGGTCTGCGGGCAGGCGGTCGCAGGATGCCGCGGCTTCGGCGGCGGTGAGCTCCAGGTCGGCCGATAGCCGCGCGAGTACGGCGGTGACCGCCAAGGGGTCCAGCCCGAGCAGGCGGGTGGCGCCCGACGCGGGTCCGCTGACCGCGCCGTAGACCAGCGCGAGCGCAGTATCGGTGGGGGAGATGCCGGCGTGCCCGGCGACCAGGCCGAACGCGACCGGATGATGCGGCGCCGGGATCGGGCAGTGCATTCCCGGCCAGGCGGCGCGACCCGCACGCAGCAGCGCACGGCCCTGCGCACGGCTCGCGAACCGTTGCGCCGGTGACGGCGTCCGGGCGTCGAGCTCCGCGTCCAGCTCGATGATGATCCTGTTCGGGGGAGCCCCGGACGCCGGGTACGACCGGCAGGTGGCCGCGGCAAAGGCGGCGGCGACCAGACCAGCGGTGGCCAGCCGTCCACGCAGGAACTGTTCGAGATCGTCGAGATCGCGGACGCTGCCATCGACGACCGCGGCCTCGACGCCACCGGAATGGGCATGCCCACCGGCCGGCAACCGGCCGTCCGCGAGCAACAGCAACGCCGCCCGGCTCGCGTCTGGCATTCAGCATCCTTCCGGACTGCTTTCCCGGACCGCTCGTCCGGACAACGCTCAGAACAGGAACTTCAGAACAGGAACTCAGAACAGGAAGTAGCGCTGGGCCATCGGGAGCTCGGCCACGGGTGCGGCATCCACGGCATCCCCGTCGATGCTCACGGTGAACGTCTCCGGGTCCACCCGGATGTCGGGTGTCGCGGTGTTCTCGGGCAGGTCGGCCTTGCCGCGCCGGCGTACGTCGGCCACGGCAACCATCGGCTTGGCCAGGCCGAGCCGTTCCGGCAGGCCGTCGTCGAGGGCGGCCGGGGCGACGAACGTCAGCGACGACGCCGCCGCCGGGCCGGGCGCCGCCCCCCACATCGGACGCGGCAGCACCGGCTGCGGAGTCGGGATGGATGCGTTGGCGTCGCCCATCGCCGCCCAGGCGACAAATCCACCCTTGATGACCACGGACGGCCGGACGCCGAAGAACGCGGGGTCGTAGAGGACGAGGTCGGCGAGTTTGCCCGGTTCCACCGAGCCGATCTCGGCGTCCAGGCCGTGCGCGACGGCCGGGCAGATCGTGTACTTGGCGACGTAACGCCGGGCACGGGCGTTGTCCGCCCGGCCGTCCCCGGGCAGCGCACCGCGCCGCGCCTTCATCACATGCGCGGTCTGCCAGGTCCGCAGGACGACCTCGCCGATGCGGCCCATGGCCTGCGAGTCTGAGCCGATCATCGAGATGGCGCCGAGGTCGTGCAGGATGTCCTCGGCGGCGATGGTGGACGGCCGGATCCGGCTCTCGGCGAAGGCCAGGTCCTCGGGCACCGTCGGGTTCAGATGGTGGCAGACCATGAGCATGTCGAGGTGCTCATCAAGGGTGTTGACCGTGTGCGGCCGGGTCGGGTTCGTCGAGCTCGGTAGGACGTTCGGCGCCGCGGCCACGGTGATGATGTCCGGTGCATGCCCGCCGCCGGCACCCTCGGTGTGGTAGGCGTGGATGGTCCGTCCCGCGATCGCGGCGAGGGTGTCCTCGACGAAACCGGCCTCGTTGAGCGTGTCGGAATGCAGCGCCACCTGCACCCCGGCGGCGTCGGCGACCCGCAGGCAGGCGTCGATCGCGGCGGGCGTCGACCCCCAGTCCTCGTGCAGTTTGAAGCCGGCGGCACCGGCGCGCAGCTGCTCCCACAGCGCGGCCTCACCCACCGTGTTGCCCTTGCCGAGCAGGACGACGTTCACCGGCAGCGTGTCCATCGCCGACAGCATCCGGGCGAGGTTCCACGGGCCGGGGGTGACAGTGGTGGCCCTCGTGCCGTCGGCTGGCCCGGTGCCGCCGCCGATCAGTGTGGTGATGCCGGCGCCCACGGCCTCGGGGACCTGCTGCGGACAGATCAGGTGGACGTGGCAGTCCACCGCGCCCGCTGTGAGGATCTTCCCGTTTCCGGCGAGAATCTCCGTGCCCGGCCCGATCACCAGATCGGGATGGACACCGTCCATGGTGTCGGGGTTGCCGGCCTTGCCGAGCGCGACGATCCGGCCGTCCCGGATGCCGATGTCGGCTTTGACCACGCCCCAGTGGTCGAGCACGACCGCGCCGGTGATGACCAGATCGGGGGTGCCTTCCGCGCGCGAGGCGCGGGCCTGCCCCATGGATTCCCGGATCACCTTGCCGCCGCCGAACACCGCCTCGTCACCGGTGCCGGCGCCGGCCGGACCGCGGCTGCGGTCCTCGGTCACCTCGATGAACAGGTCAGTGTCCGCCAGCCGGATGCGGTCACCGACCGTCGGACCGTACAGGTCGACGTAGCGGGCGCGGTCCAGATACCGGCTCACCGGATCGTCCCGTCCGGCCCCGTCCCGTCCGGCCCCGTTTCGTCCGGCCTGGCCGTGTCCGGCCTGGCCGTGTCCAGCGGGCCGGCCGATTCGGCCCGCAGGCCCGGCACGATCCGTCGGCCGGCGAGCGGCACCAGATCCACCTCGCGGTCCACCCCGGGTTCGAAGCGGACGGCGGTGCCGGCGGGTACGGCGAGCCGGTACCCCCAGGCGGCGTTCCGATCGAAGTCGAGTGCCGGATTGGCCGCGGCGAAATGGTAGTGCGACCCAACCTGGACTGGACGGTCGCCGAGGTTGCGAACCCGTAGCGTCAACATGGGGCGCCCCGGGTTGATCTCCACCGGGTCGTCGCTGTGGCGGATCTCGCCCGGCCTGATGCCGTTCACGGGATCGGCTGGTGCACGGTCACCAGTTTGGTGCCGTCTGGGAAGGTCGCCTCGACCTGGACCTCGGTGAGCATCTCGGGGACGCCGTCCATGACATCCTCGCGGGTTAGTACGCTGCGGCCGGCCGTCATCAGATCGACGACGGTACGCCCGTCACGCGCGCCCTCCAGAAGGAAGGACGTGATAACGGCGGTCGCCTCGGGGTAGTTGAGCCGCAGGCCACGGGCGCGTCGCTCCCGGGCGAGGCCGGCCGCGACGTGGATCAGCAGCCGTTCCTGCTCATGCGGGCTCAGCTGCACACCTGGAAGCATAGAGCGCCCGGCAACAGGGACACACGGTGGTCGATCCGCATGGCTGGGGGTCCCGGTTGTGTCCGCCCGGGACGGCTCGGTTACGGAAGCGTTACAAGCCGCGGGTTCGTGGGCACAGTCGGCTTGCATGGCGGCAGAGTGATGACGCCACGCCGCTAATCCTGCTGTCCTGCTGTTCCGCCGTTCCGTACCGCTGCTCGACTCTTCACCGGGTGTTGCTCGGCCGCGTGCGTCCCGGCCCGAGGCCGTGAGGTTGGTGCGCGGTGGCATTCGGGCGACGTCGCTGAGCCGGATCGAGCGGGAGCGTTGCGTTGCGCCCTAGACCGTGCTCGCCAGAACTGGGTTTTCGGAGGCTCTATGACCGCCGAGCGTGACCGTGAACGGCTGCGGCTCGTGTCCGCGCCTGCGCTCTGCTCGCCCGAAGCAGTGCCGGCGCCAGCGGTGCCGGCTGGCGGGACGGCCCGTGCCACGTCTCCGGCCCGCCGTACCCGGTTCGATGCCGTTGGCGCGTCCCACCTGGCGCCGACCGCGACGGAGCTCGAGCAGCTGCGGCGGGTCGCGAACGGTGCGCAGGAGGCGGATCTGGTCATCCGAGGCGGCATGATGGTCGTCGTCCAGACCGGCGAGTTGCGGCGTCGTGACCTGCTCATCGCCGGTCGGTTCATAGCTGCGGTGACACGTCCCGGGACATTGGGTGCCCGCCGCTCCCTGGACGCCTCCGGCCGTTACCTCCTGCCGGCCTATATCGATCCGTACGTCCGCTTAGAACAGACCTTGCTGACGCCTGGTGAGCTTGCTCGTCTCGTAGTGCCACGAGGGACGGTCACTCTGCTCGTGGACGCCGGCCTGCCGGTCGCGCTCTGCGGACCGCGCGGTGCGCCGCTCGTGACCACCTCCGGGACCCCGGTGCGGCTGCTTGCCAGGACTTCCCCGGCAGGCGCCGGTACGGGCACTCGGGCTGACGCGAGCCTCCCGGACACCAGGACGTGGCTGCCCCGTCAATCCGTTCCTTTAATCGGGCCCGCCGACCTCTCGCTGCCCGGGATGGCGGGTACCGGCGCTGTATCCGGGCTGCCCGACCTGGACGGCACGGCTGTGGGTGATCGTGCCGCGGGTGATCGTGGTGTCGACGGTCTGGCCGTTGCCGATCTGGCCGTTGACGATCTGGCCGTTGACGCGCCGCTGGAGCTTTCCGGCGCATGGAAGATCACCGACATCGTCGACCACGGCCACCTCGACCGGGTTGTCCGCCGTACGGTCGGGGCCGGGGTGGAGCCGATGACCGCCATCCGGATGGCAACCCTCGATCCGGCCCGCCGGTACGGCCTGGACCACCTGCTCGGATCGCTCGCGCCGGCGCATCTGGCTGACATCCAGATCGTCAGCGACATCGCGGGATCCAGGCCGCCGGAGATCGTTCTCGTCAACGGGCGGATGGCCGCCGAGCGTGGCCGTCCGCTGTTCGACAACCTCGATGTGCTCCCGGACTGGGGTCGGGAGCGGGTGACCCTGCCGCCCGGTCTGTTCAGCGGTTCGTTCGCCGTTGCGGCGACTGCGGCCGGCCGGGAGTCCGCCGGCACGGTCAGGGGCGTGCAGGTGAGCGTCGCGGCGGACGGGACTGCCGGGGTCGAGATCGTCGCGGTGCGGCCCGGCCCTACAACCGGCGGTACCGGTCATGTGGTGGCCGATCCCGGGCACGATTTGCTCAAGGTCGCCCTGGTCACGCGGGGTGCGGACCGGGCCGGCGGAATGCGGGTGGGTTTCATCCGCGGGATCGGTCTGCGCCAGGGTGCGATCGCGATGACCACGAGTGTGGCTCCCGGCGATCTGGCCGTCATCGGGGTCGCGGACCAGGACATGATGACCGCGGTGCGGGCACTGGAGGGAATGTGCGGCGGCTTTGTGGTGGTCGACCGCGGATGGGTGTTGGCGGCGTGCCCGCTGCCGGTGGCGGGGTTGATGAGTGACGCTTCGTGGGAGGCCGTGCGCGATCAACTGGCCGGGGTTGACTCGGCCGCCGCCGCGCTCGGCTGCACCATTGCGTCGCCGTTTCTGACCCTCGCGCCGCTGGGCGGGCAGCTCTGCCACCGCTGATCACTGATCACTGATCAGTGATCAGTGATCACTGATCAGCGCCAACGATGTGAAATCAGTGTCGCTGCGACAGCATCAGATTCACATCGTTGTGCGGTTTTTCGTGGATGCCACGTCGGATGGCGATCGTGCGCTTGTGCGCCAAAGATTTGAGAGTATCTCGCGCACCGCTAGTGGGCACAGACACAGCGACGAGAGGGGTGGTCGGCATGGCCCAGGACTTCACCAAAGTCGGCGTTGTCGGACTCGGCACCATGGGCGCGGGGATCGCTGAGGTTCTTGCGCGCGCCGGCATCGACGTGGTGGGCGTCGAACTCAACGACGAGACGCTCGCCAGGGGGCTCGGCCACATCCGCCACTCCACCGACCGGGCGGTCAGCCGCGGCAAGTTGACCGAGGCCGACCGGGACGCGCTTTTCGGCCGGATCCACGCCGGCACCGAGTTGTCGGCTGTGGCGGGCTGTGGGCTGGTCGTCGAGGCGGTACCCGAGCGGATCGAGGACAAGCGGGCGGTTCTCGCCGAGTTGGACGCACTGTGTCCGTCCGGAACGATTATTGCGACGAATACGAGCTCGCTGTCGATCACCGAGCTGGCCACCGGCACGTCCCGGCCGTCGCGGGTCGTTGGCACCCACTGGTTCAACCCGGCGCCGGTGATGGGCCTGGTAGAGATCATCCGTACGGTGGTGACAGACCCGGCGGTACTGGCGGATCTTGAGGCGCTGGTCACGAAGGTCGGCAAGACCGCGGTTGTCGCCGGGGACAGGGCCGGCTTCATCGCCAACGCCCTGCTGTTCGGCTACCTCAACAATGCCGTGCGGATGTTGGAGGCCCACTACGCCACCCGCGAGGACATCGATGCGGCCATGCGGTTCGGCTGCGGTCATCCGATGGGCCCGTTGGCGTTGCTGGACCTGATCGGCCTCGACGCCGCGTACGAGATCCTCGACTCGATCTACCACACCTCCCGGGACCACCTGCACGCCCCGGCGCCCCTGCTCAAGCAACTGGTCACTGCCGGGATGCTCGGTCGCAAGACCGGCCGCGGCTTCTACACCTACGCGGCTCCCGATTCATCCGAGATCGTCGATGCCGTCACGTCGGACTCCGTCCCCTCGTCCGGGACCGGGACCGGGACCGGGACCGGGACGGGGGCTGGACGATCGGGCGTGCCGACCCGGCCGGTGCGCACGATCGGTGTCATCGGTACCGGAACCATGGCCAGCGGGATCATCGAGGTCGCCGCCCGCTCCGGCTATGACGTGGTCCTGCGTGCGCGCGGCGAGGAGAAGATCGCCGATGTGCGCAAGAAACTCGAGTGGTCGTTGGACAAGGTCGTCGCCAAGGGCCGGATCACCTTGGATGAGCGGGCCGCGACCCTCGCGCGGGTGCGGGCCACGACCGACCTTGCCGCGCTCGCCGACTGTGACCTCATCATCGAGGCAGTCGTGGAGGATCTCGAGGTCAAGCGAGCCCTGTTCGCCGAGATCGACGCGGTCGCACGACCCGGGGCGATCCTCGCGACCACCACGTCGTCCCTGCCGGTGATCGAGTGCGCGACCGCCACGTCGCGTCCCCAGGATGTGGTGGGGATGCACTGGTTCAACCCGGCCCAGGTGATGCGGTTGGTGGAGATCGTGCCGACCGTTCTGACCGCGGACGACGTCACCGCGACGGTCCTGGAGGTTGCGCGGGCGGCCGGCAAACACCCGGTGCTCTGCGCGGACCGTGCCGGGTTCATCGTCAACGCGCTGCTGTTCCCGTATCTCAACGACGCCGTGAAGATGCTGGAGGCGCATTACGCGGATGTCGAGGCCATCGACACGGCGATGAAGGTCGGCTGTGCTCATCCGATGGGGCCGTTCGAGCTCGCGGACGTCGTCGGCCTGGACGTGACGCTCGCCATTGTGCGCACGCTGTACCTGGAGTTCCGGGAGCCCGGATACGCCCCGGCTCCCCTGCTTGAACACCTTGTCAAGGCGGGTTATCTCGGTCGCAAGACCCGGCGCGGCTTTCGCGTCCACTGATCCGGCGACGGGGTCGGTGACCGGTCCGGGTCGGTTCGGACGCGCGTCTGGTCGCCTACGATGGCGCCGGACATCATGTTGTGCCGGGTTCGATCTTGTACCGGGCCGGGTACCGGCATGGCCCGCCTGGTCCCGCTGTCGTTTCGGAGGAAGCCCATGGTCTCGCTGGACAAGGACGCCGCACGGGAGGTCGGCCGCGAGATCGTGACATTCGTGCCCGATCTCGTGGTGATGTTGCGGCGGGTTCTCGTCGATCCGCGGGTGTCGCAGTCGGCCAAGATGGAGGCGGCGGCATCCCTGGCCTATCTGGTCTCGCCGCGCAACCGGCTGACGAACCTGATTCCCGTCGTGGGTCAGCTGGACGACATCGCGCTCGTGGCTTTCGCGTTCCGTCGCCTGCAGATGGGCGCGGGTGAGGCCATCCTGCGCGAGCACTGGCGTGGCAGCGATCGGACTTTCCAGGTCATGATCGGCGCGTCCTCCGCGCTGTCGTCGCCGCGAGGGATGATTCGACGGGTGAAACTGGCCAGGACACTCGCCGGGTCGACCATGGACCGGCTCGCCGGCCCCCGTCGGCGCCCTGGAATAGGGGATGATCCGCACCGCGTCATCGAGGGTGAGGTCATCGAAAGCGACCTCGTCACGGTTGACGTCGTCGAGGTTGATCGCGTCCATCGGACGGCCGCGTCCGAACCCGGCACTGACCGTGGCATGTCACGACCCCGCATGCCAGGGCCCCGCGTGGCGCGGCCTCGCAGCCCGGAAGGTCCGCCGGCGTCGCGTTCGCGGTGACCCGCAGACGGTCGCGGCGCGCGCGGCCGGAGCGACCACCCGTCCCACCGGCCGTCGTCGGAGCCGAGACGATCGAACAGAGTGCGGACGGGGACTGGATCGTGCGCCGGATCAGCGGTGCGGCCGCACGCAAGTACTACCGCTGCCCCGGCTGCCAGCAGGAGATCCTGCCGGCGACCCCGCACGTCGTCTGCTGGCGCGACGATCATATCGCCGAGCGTAGGCATTGGCACACGACCTGCTGGACCCGTCGTGATCGGCGCACCACCCCGCCGGGCTGGTGATCCCACCGGGCTGACAGCCGGACCAGACCGCGGTCGGCGTGGACGGCTCACGAACGAGCGGCTCACGAACGAGCGGTCGCCGGTTCCCCGGTGTCCGCTGGCGACGGGTCCGATCCGAGGTCCAGCGGAGCCATGGCCGCGGCCAACCGGTCGCGCAGCTGACCGAGCTGGGCGGTCACCTGGTCGCGCTGCCGGCCGAGATCAGCCAGGCGGCGACGGGACTCCTCCTCGGCGGCTTCGGCGGTGGAACGCGCGGTGGCGACGATGCCGTCGGCCTCGGCCTGCGCCGTCGAAAGGATCTCCTGGGCGCTCGCCTCGGCAGCGCGGATCGTCCGCTCGTGGGTCCGCCGCGCGTCAGCGTGCTCCTGCTGGGCCTTCTGGAGCGCGGCATCGGCCTCCTGCGTCCGCTCGGCCCGCACGGCGGCGGCCTCCTCCTCCGCGAGCTGGAGAATCTGGGTGATCCGGCCGCCGAAGTCCTCCCACGCGGGTCGGTTGGCGGCGAGGTCATCACGTACCGCGGCGGCTTCGGATGCGGCCTCGGACGCCGCGGCCTCGGCAGCGGCCCGATGCGACTCCGCCTCGCGCAGTTGCTCGACGAGCCAGTTGACGTGCGCCCTGACCTGATGAGGGTCGTAGCCGCGACGAACCAGATCGAAGTCCGGCGAGGCGTCCGTGCCGTCGGACATTGGGATGAGATCGGTTTGCTCGCTCATAGGACATCAGAGTGCCAGACCAGCCACCGGGAGGTGTAGGAGCCGGTATGCAATCGGCACCGCGACAGAAATCGGGCCGGCGATAGGGGTGTGGATCGAGGTGCGTGCCCCGGCCCCGCGACGCCGCGCCCCCTATTGCCGGGCGCTCTAAGTGGTCGGCGCTGGCAGTTGTTCGGGGGGTGCCGGATGCCAGGTGGATGTGTCGCGAGGCGGAGGAAGCCCAGGTAGCGGTGTTCTACCTGGGCTGACGACAACGACGCGAGGCGCCGCCTGGCGCCGGCAGACCCTGGACGAACTTCCAGCGCCGACCACTAAGCTCCGCGAAACCGGTTGATCGCGGCGAGGTGGCGCTCGC
The DNA here is from genome assembly GCF_963555885.1 of Protofrankia sp. Cr2. Lineage (NCBI taxonomy): Bacteria > Bacillati > Actinomycetota > Actinomycetes > Frankiales > Frankiaceae > Protofrankia > Protofrankia sp. Cr2. Next base: position 59,737 of record NZ_CAUVXG010000015.1, on the reverse strand, counting down.
GGGTGGCGCCGTCGCGGACCCCGAGACCTTCCTCCGGCGCGAGGCAGAGTACTCCGACCTTGCCCTGATGGAGGTTGCGGTGGACGTCATAGGCGGCCTGACCGGTCTCGGTGAGCGGGTAGACGCGGGACAGGGTCGGGTGGACCAGGCCCTTGGTGATCAGCCGGTTGGCCTCCCACGCCTCGCGGTAGTTCGCGAAGTGCGACCCGACTATCTTTTTCAGGTTCATCCACAGGTAGCGGTTGTCGTAGGAGTGCATGAAGCCACTCGTGGACGCGCAGGTCGCGATCGTCCCGCCGCGTCGGGTGACGTACACGGACGCGCCGAAGGTCTCCCGCCCGGGGTGCTCGAAGACGATGTCGGGATCCTCACCGCCGGTGAGTTGGCGGATCTTCTTGCCGAGGCGCTGCCACTCCTTGGGGTTCTGGGTGTGCTCGTCGGTCCAGAACCGGTAGTCCTCGGCGGCCCGGTCGATCACCAGGTCGGCGCCCATCCGGCGCACGATCTCGGCTTTGCGTGGCGAGGACACGACACACACCGGGATGGCGCCACCGTTCAGTGCCAGCTGGGTCGCGTAGGAGCCGAGCCCGCCGCTCGCGCCCCAGATGAGTACCACGTCGCCCTGTTTCATGTTGGCGCCGTTGTGGGATACCAGCTGGCGGTAGGCGGTGGAGTTCACCAGCCCGGGGGCGGCGGCCTCCTCCCAGCTCAGGTGCGCGGGTTTGGGCATGAGCTGGTTGGCCTTGACCAGGGCCAGCTCGGCGAGTCCGCCGAAGTTCGTCTCAAAGCCCCAGATGCGCTGCTCGGGGTCGAGCATGGTGTCGTCGTGGCCGTCCGGGCGTTCCAACTCGACCGACAGGCAGTGGGCGACCACCTCATCACCGGGGGACCACATGTGTACGCCGGGACCGGTACGCAGGACGACACCGGCGAGGTCAGAGCCGACCACATGGTAGGGGAGGTCGTGGCGTTTGCCGAGCGGGGACAGCCGGCCGTAGCGCTCCAGGAAGCCGAACGTCGGCAGTGGTTCGAAGATCGACGTCCAGACGGTGTTGTAGTTGATCGCGGAGGCCATCACGGCGACCAGCGCCTCGCCCGGACCCAGATCCGGGGTCCTGACCTCGTCGATGTGCAGGGCGCGCCTGGGGTCCTTGTCCCGGGACGCGAGCCCGTTGAAGATATTGACCTCGTCCTTGCGGACCACCGCTCCCCGGTAGGTCTCGGGTACCGGCAGGGCCGCGAACGCCGCCTTGGATGTGTCAGAGGCGAGAATTGCCTCGACAATTTCCTTCACGATCGACCTCCCGTGCGTCATCCGGTGGCGCTGGGCAGATGCTACTGACGGGTATGCCTATGAGTCGCGCGGTTGGGGGTGTGCGTCCGCGCTGGAAGCGATACAACCTGAGACAACCATTTGGGGTAGGAGAGCGTCTGACGTGGCGTGACCGCGCCCATGACAGTAGTGGAGGGGTGGCGGCCCGTGCCTGCGCGGAGCGACGCCGCTCGCAGCGAGGTCGCTCGGGATGCCGACGCCGCCCTGACGGCTCTGTATTCAGAGCACTACCGGTCACTGGTTCGCCTTGCCGCCCTCCTACTGGATGACGTCGGGCTGTGCGAAGAAGTCGTCCAGGACGCCTACATCCGCGTCCACGCCGCATGGGGGCGGCTGCAGGACAGGGACAAGGCGCTCGCCTACCTACGGCAGACGGTGGTCAACCTCGCCCGCTCGACGCTGCGGCGGCGGCTGGTGGCCCTCAAGCATGCGCCCAAGCCGATGCCGGACGCGGCCAGCGCGGAGGAGGGCGCCTACACCCTGGTCGAGCGCGCCGCGGTCGTACAGGCGTTGCGGGAGCTGCCGCGCCGCCAGCGCGAGGCCGTGGTCCTGCGCTACTACGCCGACCTCTCCGAGGCGGACGCGGCAGCGGTCATGAAGTGCAGCGTCGGCTCGGTCAAGGCTTACACGTCCCGCGGGCTGGCCGCGCTCGGCACCAAGTTGGAGGGTCTACGGTGACCGCGCTCGAGCCTGACGAGCTGCGTCGTCTACTGACCGAAGCGGTTGATCCGGTTCGGGCTTCCCCGGCAGGCTACGAGCGGATCCGGGCCGGGGTCGTCCGCAGGCGGCGGATGCGGGTGCCGGCGATGACCGTCGGCGGGTTGGCGCTGGCCGGTCTGATCGGCCTCGCCTATGTGGCGATCGAACCCCGTGCCCCGTCCATCCTGGTCGAGCCGACCCTGCCGCCGCTGATCCAGCCGACTTCCGGGGTGACCGCGGTCCATCCGGCCACGCAGCCACCGGGGCGCCCTGGGCCGGGCGGGGGCGGTCAGGTGCGGCCGTCGGTGACGCCGAGCCGGTTGGAGACCTCGGTGCCGCCCACAAACCCGAACCCGGGGGACGGGGTAACGCCGACGGCGTCGGCCAGCCATCCCAGCGGGACGCCCAGTAACGTCCACTCGCCGACGCTCCCGCCGCCGGTGTCCGTCCCGGCGATGGCCGGCGATGTCGACGGGGATGGCGTGAGGGACTCGGCGACCGTGTCCGACAGCACGGTTCAGGTCACGTTGAGTCTGTTCGGATCAACCTCGGTGACCTTCCCGGCGGTGGTGTCACCGTTCACCTATTCGATCTTCGACATTGACGGTGACGGTTACGGTGAGTTGATCGTCCAGACCGACACCAGCGGCGACACCAGAAACTACGGTGTCGCCAGGCTGACCTCGACCGGGCAGTTGCGGATCATCACCGGCAGTCCGCTGCGTGCCGGTGTCAACGATACCCACGGTGATGGCTTCCGCTGTGATAGCGGAAAAGTCGTGGTCGCCGCGGGAGACAGGACCACGGACAGGATCTACCAGGTGACATCGACGACATGGCAGGTGGCGAGCACGGGCTTCACGGCGGTCGGCTCGCCTGCGAAGACCACGGTGGACCTGGCCTCGACGCCGTCGCCCTTCACCGCCGGCTGCGGGATCGCCTGAGGCGGCCGACCATCGGGCCAGGGGTCCCCGAATAGTCGCGAAGCGGCTATTCGGTACGGGCTTGTACCAGTTCGGTGAGCACGCCGCCGGTGTCCTTCGGGTGCAGGAACGCGATACTCGCGCCCATCGAGCCGTGTCTCGGCCGTTTGTCGACCAGACGGACGCCCTGCCCTGCGATGGCGGCCATGGCACCTTCGACGTCGTCGACGCCGTAGCCGACGTGGTGGACACCCTCGCCGTTGCGGGCGAGGAACTTCCCGACCGGGGAGTCCTCCCGGATCGGCTCGAGCAGCTGCACGTATGAACCACCCGGGGCGGCGTCGACCACGAGCAGCATGGCCTCGCGAACGCCCTGCTCCTCGTTGACCTCCCGGGCGGCCACGGTGAGCCCGAAGGTCGTCTCGTACCAGGCGATGGACGTATCCAGGTCCCGGACGGCGATGCCGACATGATCAATTCTTGTGAACATCGCGGGCTCGAGCCCTCTCTCTCGCAGGTGTGGACGCGATGCTGCCATACCCGTTCCCCACGGACACCCACATCGACTCCGAGGTGCCCGCTCGCCGGAGCATCTTGATGAAGATCACGTTATCGTTGCAGAACACGCAGTCACACTCCCGGGAGGCCATCCATGCCTGGTTCCGTCATCGTGGCCGGCGCGCGAACCCCGATCGGCAAGCTGTCCGGTGCTCTGAAGGGCTTCCCCGCCGTCGAGCTCGGCGGCTTTGCGATCAAGGCCGCGCTGGCGCGGGCCGGTATCGGTGGTGAGCAGGTCAACTATGTGATCATGGGGCATGTCATTCAGGCGGGTCAGGGTCAGATCACCGCCCGCCAGGCCGCGATCAGGGGCGGCGTCCCCATGACCGTTCCCGCGATCACGGTGAACAAGGTCTGCCTGTCGGGCCTGGACGCGATCGCGCTCGCCGACACCTACATCGCCAGTGGCGAGTTCGACGTCGTCGTCGCCGGTGGCATGGAGTCGATGACACGTGCCCCGCACCTGTTGCCGTCCCTGCGTGAGGGCGTCCGCTACGGCAGTGCCGAGTTGCTGGACGCCACCGCACACGATGCCCTGTTCTGCGCGTTCGACCAGATCGCGATGGGGCTGGGAACCGAGCGGTACAACGCGGGGCTGGACATCAGCCGGGTCGAACAGGACGAGTTCGCAGCCCGCTCCCATCAGCGTGCCGCCGCCGCGATCAAGAACGGGCTGTTCGACGACGAGATCGTCCCGGTCGAGGTGCCCCAACGCCGCGGTGACCCGGTGCTCGTCGGCCAGGACGAGGGTGTCCGCGGTGACACCACCCCGCAGGGGCTGGCGAAGCTGCGTCCCGCCTTCAGCGATGACGGCACGATCACGGCCGGCTCTGCCTCGCAGATCTCCGACGGCGCGGCGGCTGTCGTGGTGATGAGCCGGGCGAAGGCTGCCGAGCTCGGGCTGACCGTACTCGCCGAGGTCGGCCAGCACGGCTTCGTCGCCGGCCCGGACGCCTCGCTGCAGTCCCAGCCGGCCAACGCGATCTCGGCGGCGCTGCGCAAGGAGGGCCTGACCCCTGCCGATGTGGATCTTTATGAAATCAACGAGGCGTTCGCCGCGGTAGGCATCCAGTCCATGCGCGATCTTGGTATCGGCCCGGAGGTCACCAACGTCAACGGCGGCGCGATCGCCCTGGGCCACCCGGTCGGCATGTCCGGTACCCGGATCGCCCTCACTCTCGCCCTTGAGCTGCGTCGCCGCGGTGGCGGTATCGGTGCCGCCGGGCTGTGCGGCGGCGGTGGTCAGGGAGACGCCCTCATCCTGCGCGTCCCGGCGTGACCCCGACCCCGGCAGCAGTTCCGGCCCCGGCCCCGGCCCCGGCGGCGACCCCGCCACCGGCGGCAGCCCCGACCCGGTTGCGTGCCGCGTCCGCCACCGAGCTGGTGGACGCGGCCACCGCCGGTAATCCGCGGGCGGTCGCACGACTGATCTCCCTGGTCGAGGATGCGTCCGGGCAACTGCGCGAGATCATGGCCCTGCTCGCGCCGCGGGCCGGTCACGCGCAGGTGATCGGGCTCACCGGATCTCCCGGCGTGGGCAAGTCGACCTCGACATCCGCGCTGGTCAGCGCGTTTCGAGCGCGCGACCTGCGGGTCGGCGTCCTGGCCATCGACCCGTCGTCGCCGTTCACCGGCGGTGCGCTGCTCGGTGACCGGGTGCGGATGCAGGAGCACGCCACCGACCCCGGGGTCTACATCCGCTCGCTGGCCTCGCGCGGGCATCTGGGTGGGTTGTCCTGGGCGACACCGCAGGCGCTGCGGGTGCTCGACGCAGCCGGCTTCGATGTGGTGCTCGTCGAGACGGTGGGGGTGGGTCAGGCCGAGGTTGACATCGCATCACTGGCCGACTGCACACTGGTGCTGTTGGCTCCGGGTATGGGTGACGGCGTCCAGGCCGCGAAGGCCGGCATCCTGGAGATCGCCGACGTCTTCGTGGTCAACAAGGCCGACCGCGATGGCGCGGAGAACACCTACCGCGAGCTCACGCACATGATCGCCCTTGCCGGACCGGCAGCCGCATCCCAGGGGGGATGGCGGCCTCCGGTCCTCAAGGCCGTCGCTTCGCGTGGGGAGGGCATCGCCGAGGTCGTGGATGCGATCGCCGACCATCGTGCGTGGCTGGTCGAGCACGGTGTCCTGGACGCCCGCCGGCGTCGGCGTGCCGCTGACGAGATCGAGCAGATCGCGCTCACCCGGCTTCGGCTACGCATGGGTGACCTGCGCGACGGTTCCCTGCTCCACAGTCTCGCCGCGGACGTCGTCGCCGGCCTGACCGATCCCTACACGGCCGCCGACCGCGTCGTCGCCGGTCTGGCCACGACGCAGCCGCGCCACGCCTGACCTGGCCGCACGACTGACAGTCAGGGTGCGGTGTCAGCTGTGTCAGGGGCGGCGAGGTAGCCGGCCGCGGCAACCACCGCGGCGACGTCCAGAGGCGCTCCCACCACGTCCACGGCACCGGCCTGGCGCAGCCGCACGAGGTCGCGCGGGTCATCGTCCATGGTGAGTACGACCGTGGGTATCCGCCCCGCCTGAGCGTCCGCCGCGAGGGTCCGCAGCAGGTCTTCGGCGGTGCAGTCCGGCAGCTCCCGGTCCAGCAGCACCAGCGACGGTCGGGACCGCCGGACCGCGTCGAGGGCCAGCGCGGCCCGCGGCACCGAGATGGTGTCCGCGCCGAGGGAGTTGCGTAGTACGTGGGTGACCATCGTTCGGGTCGCGGGATCGCCACTGACGTGGACGACCCGGGGATAACCGACATGGCGCGACGCTGAACCCGATCGGGCGGCCGGGACGCTCTGGGCCGGACCGAACCCGTCGTCTCCGCCGTATCCGTATCCCGGTCTGTATCCGTTTCCCGGTCCGGTTCCGTTTCCCGGTCCGAATCCGTCGTCATCGTCATCGTCATCGTCATCGAAGCGGACGTCGACGGTGTCCAGGACGACCGCGAAGACGCTGCCCACCCCGAAACGGCTGGCCGCCGTCAGAACACCTCCCATCGCCGTGACCAGAGCGTGGGACAGCGCCAGACCTAGTCCACTACCCTCGATGCCCGTTCGTTCGGCTCCGAGCCGTTCAAACGGCCGGAACAGTCGGTCCATGGCCTCGGGCGGGAGGCCGTTGCCGTCGTCCTCGACCTCGATCCGGACCCGGGCTCCGGTGATGGGCACGATGCCCACCCGCAGGGTGCCACCCTCGCGGCCGTACTTCAGCGCGTTGCCGACCAGGTTGAGCAGGACCTGCCACAGTCGGCGGCGGTCGGCGTCGGCGACCAGCGGTTCGGCCGGCGAGATGACCCGGCGGATGCCGCGTTGCTCCGCGAGCGGTTCGACCAACTCGACGACACCATGAACGATCTCCAGGACGTTGACGGGTCCCTTTTTGATGTCACCGCGCCCGGCCTGCAGCCGGGCGAGATCGAGCACGTCGTCGATGAGGGCCTGCATGTGCCGGCCACCGGTGATGATGCGTTCGACGTCCTCATGCAGTTCTGCCGGTAGCGGTTCGAGTTCCAGCAGTTGGGCGAAGCCCAGCACGGCGTTGAGAGGGGTGCGCAGTTCGTGGCCGAGGCGTGCGATGAACTCGTCCTTGGCCCGGGATTCCCGTTCGGCGGTCTGCCGGGCGCGGACGTCCTCGGTGTCATGAGCGACGATCACGATGGCGCCGGACGGGTCGACCCGTACCGACACCTGGAACGGCGCCACGTTGGCCGCGGCGTCGAGGAGGTCGACGGTTCCCCGCCACTGCCCGGTGCGGGCCAGCGCGCGCGGCACGACATCGCGCAGCCGGACCCGTGTCGAGGGCTCGACCACGTCGGCTAGGTCCCCGAGGTGGACCGGTTCCGTTCCAGCCAGCCGCTCGCCGAGGAAGGTCCTGGCCGCGACCCCGGCATCGAGCACGCGACCATCCGCACCGACCACCATCACCAGGCTGGTCAGTGCGTCAAGGAGGGTCCGTGGAACCACCTATGCCTCGTCGTCCCGCGTCGTCCACTCCACGGCGGGCAATGGTAGGGCGTGCCGTCAGAGAGCGTTGTCCCGGGTTTGGTTGAAGGCCCGACTGTGTCGTTTACGGATGTATGTTGTTGCGGAGGGTGTCATTTTTCGGATGGCCCAAAGCATGCGAGATCCTGACGTTCCTCCCGGGTGCCAGCGTGTGCCCCCGCGCGCCGGCGGGTGCCCCTGGGCGACGGGCCGTGCCGGTGCCGTGGTGGGTGTGTGGTAGGTGTGAGGCATGCTTGTGGCCTTCAGCGTGACACCGATCGGGGTCGGCGAGGACGTCGGCGACCTGGTCGCCGAAGCCGTACGGGTGGTACGTGCCAGCGGTCTGCCCAACGAGACGACGGCGATGTTCACCACGATCGAGGGGGAGTGGGAGGAGGTCATGGCCGTCGTACAGCGGGCGGTGGATGCGGTTGCCGCCCGATCCGGGCGGGTGAGCCTCGTGCTCAAGGCCGACATCCGCCCAGGGGTCACGGATGCGCTGCGGGCGAAGGTCGCATCGATCGAACGGCGTCTGGAGGGCTAAGTGGTCGGCGCCGGAAGTTCGTCCAGGGTCTGCCGGCGCGGGGCTGGGGTGCGTAGATCGCGCGCCCGGAGGCCGCAGTCCCCGGAGCGCTGGCGGAGCCCGGCCCTGGTCGAGCCCAGCGTTCCAGTCGAGCCCAGCGTTCCAACCGGGTCGCAATCACGAAATGCACGCATCGTAGGCATCCGGTCCGCGTAGGCCGTGCCCGGTTTCGCTCTTCAGATGCAACGATGGAGCCATGCCACGGAGGTCAACCATGTCACCTGGGTCCCGTTCGCCACGATCGGTACCGCCCGGGTCGAGGAACGCAGCGGCCGGGGATCCCCGGGTTCCCAACGAGCTCGCCAGTCTCCGCTTTGCCGGCGCGGTCCCGCTCGACCCCAAACCCGCGCCGACGCGATCACCTGCGACTGCCGCGGGCGCCGGGTCAGGCCCGGCACGCAACGGGTCCGCGGGGCAACCCGTCGTTCTGGACGTCACCGAGGAGACGTTCGAGGCCGAGGTCCTGCAACGCTCCCTACAGGTCCCGGTCGTGGTCGATTTCTGGGCAGCGTGGTGCGGCCCGTGTAAGCAGCTCAGCCCCATCCTTGAGCGCCTCGCCGAGGCCGACGCCGGGCGCTGGGTGCTCGCGAAGATCGATGTGGACGCGAACCCACAGCTTGCGCAGGCAGCCGGCGTCCAGGGCATCCCCGCGGTCAAGGCGGTCGTCGGGGGCCGGATCATCGGCGAGTTCACCGGGGCGGTTCCCGAAGCCGAGGTTCGCTCCTGGCTCGACCAGCTGCTGACACTTGTCGACGAGGCGGCCGCGGGCCTGGACGGCGGGCCGGCTGACGTCGCGGGGGACCAAGACCACAGCGCCGCCGAGGAGGCACTTGCCAAGGGCGACCTTGACACCGCGGCCGCGGCCTACCGCCGCCGGTTGGCGCAGGCCCCCGGTGACGTGGACGCCACACTCGGGCTCGCCCGGGTTGAGCTCTTTCAACGGGTGGCCACGATCGACGTCGCCGCGTTGCGCAGCCGGCTCTCGGCCGACCCCGATGATGTCGAGGCGGCCATCATGCTGGCCGACGTCCTGGTCGCGAAGGGTGAGATCGAAACGGGCCTGACCCGGCTCGTCGGCGTTGTCCGGCGGACCGCGGGCGACGAGCGGGAACGTGTGCGAGCACATCTGGTCAGCCTGTTCGAGGCGCTCGGTGATGCGGAACCGGCGGTCGCACCCGCGCGTCGAGCGCTGTCAGCCGCGCTTTTCTGATCAGCTGTCAGCTGACCGCCGGTTGGTGTCTGGCGTCCCGCCGGTTCTGTGGTGCGCAGCCGGTTCTGGAGCGCCGCCACGCCCCACCGCCCGACTCGTGATGCGGCGGGGCGTGGCGCCGACCCCGGGGATCAGGGCCGGTCGTCGCGTTCGTAGGCCAGCCAGAGGGTCGCCAGAGCGGGCACGGTCAGCGTGACGGATGCGGGTTGGCCGTGGTGGGTGGTACCGGCGGCGACCACCGAACCCAGGTTCCCCAGACCGCTGCCTGCATAGTCGGTGGCGTCGGTGTTGAGAACCTCGCGCCAGCGGCCGCTGAACGGCAGGCCGAGCCGGTAGTCACGGTGCGGGACACCCGCGAAATTGGTGACGCAGGCAAGCACCGTACCGGCCGGCCTGCGCTCGGCTGCCGAGCCTCGGTCGGCCCACCGCAGGAAGGAGAACACGTTGTCCTCGGCGTCGTTGGCGTCGATCCAGGAGAAGCCGTCGGGTGAGGTGTCCTGTTCCCACAGGGCGGGTGTGGCCCGGTAGATCCGGTTCAGATCCCGCACCAGCGTGGACACACCGCGGTGGGGTGGATCGTCGAGGTGCCACCAGTCCAGGGACCGGGCTTCGGACCACTCGGCGTCCTGGCCGAATTCGCCGCCCATGAACAGCACTTGCTTGCCCGGGTGCGCCCACATGTACCCGTAGAGCGCGCGCAGGTTGGCCAGTTGCTGCCAGTGGTCACCGGGCATCTTGGCGACCAGGGAACCCTTTCCGTGTACCACCTCGTCATGGCTGAGCGGAAGCATGAAGTTCTCCGAGTAGGCATACATCATGGAGAACGTCAGCTGATGGTGGTGGTACGCGCGAAACACCGGCGCTCGCGAGAGATAGTCCAGCGTGTCGTGCATCCAACCCATGTTCCACTTGAAGCCGAAACCCAGACCACCGAGATGGGTCGGCCGGGTGACGCCGGGCCATGCCGTCGACTCCTCGGCAATCATGATCGCGCCCGGTACGCGCCGGTAGACCGTGGCGTTGGTCTCCTGCAGGAACGACACGGCTTCCAGGTTTTCCCGGCCGCCGTGGATGTTGGGTACCCAACCGCCGTCGGGTCTGGAGTAGTCCAGGTAGAGCATGGACGCGACAGCGTCGACCCGCAGCCCGTCTATGTGGAACTCCTCGAACCAGTACACCGCGTTCGCGACCAGGAAGTTGCGTACCTCGGGACGGCCGAAGTCGAAGACGTAGGTTCCCCAGTCGGGCTGTTCACCGCGCCGTGGATCGGGGTGCTCATACAGCGGCGTGCCGTCGAATCGGCCCAGCGCCCAGATGTCGCGGGGAAAGTGCGCGGGTACCCAGTCCACGATGACGCCGATGCCGGCCTGGTGAAGCCGGTCGATGAGATGGCGAAAGTCATCGGGGTCACCGAACCGTGACGTCGGGGCGTAGTAGGCCGACACCTGGTAGCCCCAGGACCCGCCGAAGGGATGTTCGGCGACCGGCAGCAGCTCGACGTGGGTGAACCCCAGCTCACGCACGTGGTCCACCAGCTCGTCGGCGAGATCCCGGTACGACAGCCCCCGGCGCCAGGAGCCCAGATGTACCTCGTAGACCGACATCGGCGCGGCATGCCACGGGGTGCTGCCGCGGCGCTCAAGCCATTCCTGGTCGCCCCAGGTGTATTCCGACTCGAAGACGATGCTCGCCGTGGCTGGCGGGATCTCGGTGTGCAGCGCGAGCGGATCGGCCTTCTGCCGCCAGACTCCGTCGAAGCCGAGGATCTCGTACTTGTAGCGGCAGCCGCTGCCGATGTCGGGCACGAACAGCTCCCACACGCCCGCGGCACCCAGCGAGCGCATCGGGTAGGCCCGGCCGTCCCAGAAGTCGAAGTCGCCCACCACCCGGACGCCGCGCGCGTTCGGTGCCCACACGGCGAAACCGACACCGCTGATGTCGCCGGCAGCGCTCGGGTAGCGTCGCACCCGCGCGCCGAGCGCCTGCCAGAGCTGCTCGTGACGGCCTTCACCGATGAGATGGCGGTCCATCTCCCCGAGGGTCGGCAGGTACCGGTAGGGATCGTCGACGACGTGCGTCGCGTCGCAGTAGCTGACCTCGAGCCGGTAGTCGGGGACCGTGCTGGTAGGCAGTGCCACGGCGAACACCCCGCCGCTGTGGAGCCGGGTGCATTCGTGGCGTTCACCACCGGTGAGGACGACGACTCCCACCGCGTCCGGTCGCAGCGCCCGCACGATCGTTTGATCACCGTGGGGATGGGCGCCGAGCACGCTGTGTGGATCATGATGCGCGCCGCTCACGAGCCGATCAAGATCGATATCGTCGACGAGCAGGGACGCGGGAGGGCGCTTGTCGTTCTCGGCTGTCAGGCCATGCCCGGCTGTCGGGGCATGCTCGGCTACCGCGACGCGCCGCGAGTCGGTGCCGGTGGAGTCGCTGTCAGAAAGATCGTGCGGATGATCCCGGCCGGGGCCACCCACCGCGTCGTCAGATATGATCATGGACAACACGCCATCCTTAGGAAAAAACAATCATCCGCTCGTGGACGTCAGTCGTTCGACCGAACTGAGCGGAATCGGCAGCCACGACGGTCGGTGCCGCGCCTCGTAGACGACTTCATACACGGCCTTGTCGAGCTCGAAAGCCCGCAGCAGAACCGCGTCCTCGCGTGGGTCATGCCCGCCGACGGCGGCGTACCCGGCGCAGAAGGCGTCGCGGTTGCGCGTCGCCCATTCCTGCGCGCGATAGCTCAGCGCCGACTCGCCCTCCCGTTCCAACAGCATCGACTGGGCCGCGTAGTCGAACGACCGGAGCATGCCGGCGACGTCCCGATGAATGGACTGTAGCGCTGTCCGGTCGGCAACCGGCCGCGCTGGTTCCCCCTCGAAGTCGAACAGTACCCAGCCCGAGTCGACCCGTAGGACCTGACCCAGATGGTAGTCCCCGTGAATGCGCTGCAGCGTGACCGGATGCCGGCGACGGGCGAGCTCGTCGAACGACTCGCGCAACCCCGCCTCGAATGATCGTAATTCCGGCACGGCCTCGATCGCGGCATCCAGCCGGCGCTGCATCTGCGCCGCTTCCGCCCGCAGGCTCCCAGCGTCGCCGACCGCGTTGGGCAGCACGTCCGCGAGCAGATCGTGCACCTGCGCGGTGGCGGCGCCGAGGCGTTCGGACTCGGCTGCGAAGTCGCCGCCGACCTCGTCTGCATGCAGGTCCGCCTCGGCGTAGAGATCGCGGACGCTGGTGAGGGCGAGCCGCCAGCCTTCGGTGCCGCTGCGCATGAACTCCTGCATGAACGCGAAGGTGGTGGTGACACCGTCGAGGGCGCCGTCCAGCCAGGAGACCGGGCGGGCCACATGGACGCTGCCGGCATCGGCGAGGGCACGGGTGATCTCCAGATCCGGGTTGCCGCCGACCCACAGCCGCCGGAAGACCTTCAGGATGTAGGCGTCACCGTAGACGATCGAGGTGTTGGACTGCTCGGCCCCGACCGCGTGGGCGGGTAACGTCTCCAGCTCCTCCAGCGTGTGCGGCACAAGACCGTCGTGGGCCGTCTGCCCCTGGATGAACGCCAGCAGGGCAGCACTGCCATCCGGGTCGTGCAGGCCGTCGTACACCAGACCGTCCGCGGCCTTTCCGAGCAGGAAGCTCTCGTGCCCGTAGGGCGCGTCCTGCCTCGTGACCAGCGGCACCTGGTAGTGGTCGATCGGTCCGCGATCGGCGTAGCGGACCTCCACGACCAGGTGCCGGAGAAGGTCGGACAGCTGCACGTCCCCGATGACGCGCAGGCCGCCCCAGGCTCGCCCCTTGCCCGCGAACCAGCGTTGCCGGGGTAGCCAGGAGGTCAGGAGGTCGACCAGGTCAGAATCATCGCCCACCGTCATCGCTCTCCCGTGCGTCCTCATCCGATTCATCGATCTTAGGCATTGGTTCGTCAGGGAGTGAATTCCCCCGCTCGGGTGAGCGCGAACCAGTAATGTCCGTGACCGGGCAAGGTCAACAGATAGGGCAGTTCACCGATCGGCGGAAAGTGCACGCCGCCCAGCAACTCGACCGGAACCAGTCCGACGAACCGGCGCAGATCAAGTTCGACCGGCTGCGCGAAACGCGACAGGTTGGCCACACACAGCACCCGGTCGTCACCGAACTCCCGCACGAAGGCGAAGACGGACGGATTCGATGCGGGCAGCTCTTCATATGTACCGAGGCCGAAGACGGGATGTCTCTTCCGCACCTCGATCATCCGGCGTGTCCAGGAGAGGAAGGATGTCGGCATCCGCTGCTCGGCCTCGACGTTGAGCGCCTGGTAGCCGTATACCGGGTCCATGATGGGTGGCAGGTACAGTCGGGCCGGATCGCCGGTCGAAAAACCGGCATTGCGGTCTGGCGACCACTGCATCGGAGTTCGGACGCCGTCGCGGTCGCCCAGGTAGATGTTGTCGCCCATCCCGATCTCGTCGCCGTAGTAGATGACCGGCGAGCCGGGTAGTGACAGCAACAGCGCGGTGAACAGCTCCATCTGGTCACGGCTGTTGTCCAGCAGCGGCGCAAGCCGGCGGCGTATCCCGATGTTCGCCTTCATACGCGGATCCTTCGCGTACTCGGCGTACATGTAGTCGCGCTCCTCGTCGGTGACCATTTCCAGGGTCAGCTCGTCGTGGTTGCGTAGGAATATCCCCCACTGGCAGTTCGGCGGAATCTCCGGGGTCTGTGCCAGAATCTCCGAGATGGGATAACGGGACTCCCGGCGGACCGCCATGAAGATACGCGGCATCAACGGGAAGTGGAATGCCATGTGGCACTCGTCGTCGTTGCCGAAATACTCGACCACGTCCGAGGGCCACTGGTTCGCCTCGGCAAGAAGGACTCGATCGGCGTACTTCGCGTCTACCTCCTTGCGGATCCGCCGCAGATACTCATGGGTATCCGGCAGGTTCTCGCCGTTCGTCCCCTCCCGCACATAGAGGTAAGGGACCGCGTCCAGGCGGAATCCGTCGAGCCCGAGGTCGAGCCAGAACCGCAGGACCTCAAGCATCGCCTCCTGGACGTCGGGGTTGTCGTAGTTGAGATCAGGTTGGTGGGCGAAGAAACGGTGCCAGTAGTACTGCCCACGCACCGGGTCCCACGTCCAGTTTGACTTCTCCGTGTCGACGAAGATTATCCGCGCGTCCGGGAACTTGTCGTCCGTATCCGACCACACGTAGAAGTTGCCGAAGGGGCCGTCCGGGTCGGTGCGGGACGCCTGGAACCAGGGGTGCTGGTCGGACGTGTGGTTCATGACCAGGTCCGCGATGATCCGAATGCCGCGCCGGTGGGCCTCGTCCACCAGGGTGACGAAGTCCCCGAGGTCGCCGAACTCCGGCAGGATGCGGAAGTAGTCGGCGATGTCGTAGCCGCCGTCCCGCAACGGTGAGTCGTAGATCGGCAACAGCCACAGGCAGTCGACTCCGAGCCAGCTCAGGTAGTCGAGCTTGCCGGTGACTCCCCGAAGGTCGCCGGTGCCGTCGCCGTTGGAATCGGCGAAACCACGGATAAGGACCTCGTAGAACACCGCCCGCTTGAACCACAGCGGGTCACGCGATGGCTCCTCGGCGTCGGTGTCGGAAGCCGCGCGGTCAGCGGTCACGCCGTCGGCGCGGGAGTCGTCGGCGCTCATCCTCGGCGCCGGATGGTGAAGACATGGGCTGGTTCCGTCGCCGGATCCAGTCGGACGTAGTTCTCGTGCCCCCACCTGTAGTTCGCCCCGCTGATCTCGTCGTGAACATCGAATGTGTCCCACCACTGCAGGCCGAGGGCGGGCATGTCGAGACGAACCGTCGTATCCCGGATGTTGTGGGAGTCAAGATTGACGACGATCAGAACGCGGTCGTCGTCGGGTGCCTGCCCGACCCGCTTGGAAAAGGCCAGGATTTCGTCGCCGTCCGCGTGGTGAAAGCGGAGATTGCGCAGCCAGTGCATGGCCGGATGATCTCTCCGTATTCGGTTGAGCGTGGCCAGATAGGGCGCCAGTGAACGTCCCGCGGCTTCGGCGCCGGTCCAGTCCCGGGGTCGGAACTGGTATTTCTCGGAGTCGAGGTACTCTTCGCTGCCGACCCGGACGGGAACGTTTTCGAACAGCTCGTACCCCGCATAGACCCCCCAAGTCGGGGACATCATCGACGCCAGGACCGCACGAATCTTGAAAGCGGCATCGCTGCCGTCCTGGAGATACCCCGGCAGGATGTCGGGAGTGCTCACGAAGAAATTCGGACGCATGTAGTGCGCGGTTTCCAGCAGTTCCCGCCCGTATGTCTCCAACTCCGCCTTCGTGTTGCGCCAGGTAAAGTAGGTGTAGGACTGGGTGAAGCCCACCTTGGCAAGCGCCTGCATCATGTGCGGCCGAGTGAACGCCTCGGACAGGAACAGCACGTCCGGTTCGGTCGACTTCACCTCGGCGATGAGCCATTCCCAGAACTGGACCGGCTTGGTGTGGGGGTTGTCAACCCGGAATATCCGGACACCGTGCGAGGTCCAGTACCGGACTACGCGAAGCACTTCATGATAAAGACCGACCGGATCGGTGTCGAAGTTCAGCGGGTAGATGTCCTGGTATTTCTTGGGCGGGTTCTCCGCGTAGGCGATGGACCCATCGCTCTTCACCGAGAACCACTCCGGGTGCAGCTTTGCCCACGGGTGGTCCGGGGCGCACTGCAGGGCGAGGTCGAGAGCGATCTCCATACCGAGCGCCCGGGTCCGGGCGACGAATTCGTCGAAGTCCTCGATCGTGCCCAGGTCCGGGTGTACGGCGTCGTGGCCGCCGGCCTCACTGCCGATCGCCCATGGTGAACCGGGGTCGTCGGGGCCTGCGATCAGGGTGTTGTTCGGACCTTTGCGGTTGATCTCCCCGATGGGATGGATCGGTGGCAGGTAGACCACGTCGAAGCCCATCGCGGCGACGGCGGGCAACCGCTGCGTCGCGGTCGCGAAGGTTCCCGAGCGTGGCGGATCCAGACTCGCCCCTTCGGATCGCGGAAAGAACTCATACCAGCTGCCGAACAGCGCCCGGGGACGGTCGACCCAGATCCGGTAGAACGGTGAACGGGTGATGAGCTCCCGCAGCGGGAATCGATTGAGTAGGGCTACCACTGCTGGGTCGCATGCCGCGGCTATCCGACCGTGCGGGTCTGTGAGGGCGTCATTGCGTAACGCGTCGACCGCCCGCTGGATGTCCGCACGGCGGCTTTCGGGGACCCCGGGCAGCGCCCGGAGCAGCAGTCGAGCCCCGTCTTCGAGGTCGACCGCCAGTTCGTCCAGGCTCTGGCCGGCCGCCGTTTTGATCTCGACGGCGTGCAGCCAGGTTGCCACGGGGTCGGCCCATGCCTCGATGCGAAAGCCCCACAGGCCCTCCGAGTCGGTACGTACCTCGGCCTGGTACCGATCGGTCCCCACGTCGACCGGCTGCATCCGCGTGAACGGCGTGCCGCGGCCATCCGGACCTGACAGTGCCACATTGGCACCGATCAGATCGTGCCCATCCCGAAACACCGTCGCGGCGACGGTGAGGATCTCACCCTCTACCGCCCGCGACGGCCACTGTCCACATGATACGGCGGGGCTGATGTCAGAGATGACAACCCGGCCTATTGAGCGTCCGATCATCGCCGCGACCTTATCGAGGGGAACCACCCCTTGATAATCCGCCTCTCCTGTACCAGTCGGAGGCACCCCAACGTGAACAGCGTGGGACCACCGGGTGGGGTTGTGTTGGTGATACGGAGGCAGTCCGCCGGGCGAGGAGGATGTCGGCATCGGATCGAAGTCTCCACGTTGATGCGTGTTCCGGGTAGGTCTGTTGCCATGGGTGAACCGGCCCACCATCGGTATCCGCTCGGGGATACCCATGCCGGCCACGCTCACGCGTGGGTGGG